>JAIXZF010000100.1 GCA_027489835.1 Hyphomicrobiales bacterium | reverse complement strand
CTGCTCGGGCTGTTCTTCATGGCGGTCGGCATGTCGATCGACCTGAAGATGGTGGCCGAGAACTGGCTGCTGCTGGCCCTGCTGGCGCCGGCGCTGATCGTCGTGAAGATCGCTATCGCGGCCTCCATCCTGCGCGCCTCGTGCTCCTCGACCTCCGAGGCGATCCGGGCAGGCGCGCTTCTTTCGCCGGCCGGCGAGTTCGCCTTCGTGCTGTTGCCGCTGGCGGGCTCGCTCGGCCTGCTCAACGCGGAGCAGGCGGCGATGGCGACGGCGCTGGCCGCCCTGACGATGCTGATAGGGCCCATTGCGGCCAAGCTGATCGACGCGCGCATCGCCAGCGCCACGCCGGCGGCCGAGACGATGGACGAGGATTTCGACGGAGCTGGTGGCTCGGTGGTCATCATCGGCTTCGGACGCTTCGGGCAGGTGGTGACGCAGACCATGCTGACGCAGAAGATCGACGTCACCGTCATCGACAACGATGTCGAGAGCATCCGCTCGGCCACGCGCTTCGGCTTCAAGGTGTATTACGGCGACGGCACGCGGCTTGACGTGCTGCGCGCGGCGGGCGCAGGCAAGGCGAAGCTCATCGCCATCTGCGTCGACGACAAGTTGGCCGCCAACCGCATCGCCGAGATGGCCAAGGAGAACTTCCCGCAGGCACGGCTCCACGTCAGGGCCTTCGACCGCGTCCACGCGATCGAGCTCAAGCGCATCGGCGTCGACCGCTTCGTGCGCGAGACGTTCGAAAGCGCGCTCTATTTTGGGCGCATCACGCTCGAGGAGCTTGGCCTCTCGCATGACGAGGCGGCGGAGATCAGCGCCGACGTGCGCAAGCGCGACCTGCAGCGGCTGGAGAAGCAGGCCGTCGCCGGCATGCTGGCCGGCGCGGACCTCCTGCGCGGCCGGACGCTCGCGCCCGAGCCGCTGGTGCAGCCGAAGAAACCCGGCGCGGCGCTGAACGAAGAGACCCGCGCAGCCGTTGGACAGGGTGCGGAGCAGCCCGCGACCCCAGGAGCGCCAGCTTGACGATCGAAACCACCGACGCGGCGGCGCCCCCGCCCGCCGCGGCCAAGCCGGAGGCTGCGCGCCCGCAGGCCGTGTTCCTCACGGGCTCGACCATGCGCCATGTCGTCAACATGACGGTGACGGGCTCCATAGGGCTGATCGCCATCTTCCTCGTGGATTTCCTGTCGCTGCTCTACATCTCCTGGATGGGCAACCCAGCCGCGACGGCCGGCGTGGGCTTCGCGACGCTCGCCTTCTTTCTGTCGACCTCGGTCAACATCGGCTTCCTGATCGCCATCAGCGCGCTCGTGGCGCGCCAGCTCGGCGCCGGCAACCGCCAGAAGGGACGCGAGATCGCGGGCGCGGCGCTCTACCTGATGACCGGCGCAGCGGTGATCGTCAGCGCCGGGATGCTGCTGGCCATGCCCTGGCTGCTCACCGCGCTCGGCGCGCGCGGGGAAGCCTATGACGTGGCCTGGCGCTTCCTCGCCATCGCCATGCCCTCCAACGTGCTGATGGCGCTCGGCATGGGCTATTCCGGCGTGCTGCGGGCCGTGGGCGACGCGCGCAAGGCCATGTACGTAACGCTGTCGGGCGGCATCGTCACCGCAGGGCTCGACCCGCTGCTGATCTTCGGCTTCGGCCTCGGCACGGACGGCGCCGCCATCGCCACGGTGGTGTCGCGGCTGTGCTTCGCCCTCGTCGGTTATTGGGGCGCGGTCATGGTCCACCGCATGGTGGCCATTCCCCGCCTGCGCGACCTGCTGCCGGACATGCGCCTTGCCATGGGGATCGCCCTGCCCGCGGTGCTGACCAACATCGCGACGCCGATGGCGAACATCTTCGTGGCCTCCACCATGTCCCAGTTCGGCGACAAGGCGGTGGCGGCGTTCGCCATCATGGACCGCATCGTGCCGGTGGCTTTCGGCGCGCTCTTCGCCCTGTCGGGCGCTGTCGGTCCCATCCTTGGCCAGAACTGGGGGGCACGGCAGTTCGGCCGGATGCGCCAGACCATGCGCGACGCCACCTTGTTCTGCGCGCTCTATGTCCTGCCTGTCTGGCTTCTCCTGCTGCTCGGACAGAATCAGCTCGTCGAGCTCTTTCACGTCACGGGGCTCACGGCCGACCTCGTCAGGCTGTTCACCTGGGTGGCGGGGCCGATGTGGCTGACGCTCGGAGGGCTGTTCGTGGCCAACGCCGCGTTCAACAATCTCGGCTTTCCGCTCTACTCGACCGCATTCAACTGGGGGCGCGCCACGATCGGCACGCTGCCGCTGGTCTGGATCGGCGCGCATTTCGGGGCGGCGCCGGGCGCGCTCATCGGCATGGCCGCGGGCGGCGCGGTGTTTGGCATCGCAGCGCTGCTGGTGTCGTTCCGCACCATCGGCAAGCTCGAACGCGCCGCGATGCCGGAGGCGCGGCATTGAGCCCCCGACGCGCTTCACCTATGCTCGGCTGAAGCCGCTTGAGCGGATGGGGCTGGACGAGGGGAAGCCTGGCGATGATGAACCTTTTCGAGATCATGCAGGCTGCGCAGGGCGGCAACGCCGTGAACAACCTGTCCAACCAGTTCGGGCTCTCGCAGCAGCAGACGCAGAACGCGCTCGAGGCGCTGCTGCCCGCCTTCAGCATGGGCCTGCAGAACAAGGCGCAGGCGCCGGACACCTTCTCCCAGCTGGCCGGCATGATGATGGGCGCGCAGGGCGGCCAGCAGGCGTTCGAGGACGCCAACAATGACGGCATCCCGGATCACCTCCAGCAGGAGGGCAATCAGGTCCTCGGGCAACTCTTCGGCTCGAAGGATGTCAGCCGCGCGGTCGCGGACCAGGCCTCGGCCATGAGCGGCGTTTCGTCCGCCGTCCTCAAGGCCATGCTGCCGGTCGTCGCCTCGATGATCATGGGCGGGCTGTTCAAGTCCGCCAGCAACCAGGGGCTGGGCGGCATTCTCGGTCAGCTCGCGCAGGGCATGATGCCCGGCATGGGCGGCCAGCAGCCGCAGGCCAACAACCCGCTCGGCGGGCTGCTGGGCAGCCTGCTCGGCGGCGGCCAGACGGCGCAAGGCGGAATGGGCGGCGGCCTCGGCGGCGTGCTGGGCGGCCTGCTCGGCGGCATGATGGGCCAGCAGCAGCCCCAGGCGCAGCAGGCCGGGTTCGATCCCGCTGCGATGGGCCTCGACGCGCTGACGAAGATGTTCACGACCGGCCGGCAGGTGCAGGACCAGCACCAGAACAACCTTCAGTCGATCTTCGACGCCTTCCTCAAGCGCTGAGCGGCCGCTCGCCGGTCAGGCCTCGCAGGAGGCCTGATCAGCTTGCCGGGGCTCGCTCACCACCGCACGTCGAAGACTGAGCGAGCGTGCC
The DNA here is from genome assembly GCA_027489835.1 of Hyphomicrobiales bacterium. GTDB lineage: Bacteria > Pseudomonadota > Alphaproteobacteria > Rhizobiales > Beijerinckiaceae > Allobosea. Next base: position 2,985 of record JAIXZF010000100.1, on the reverse strand, counting down.
CGCTGCGCCCGGCCGTGGCTGGCGCCCGCGATGTCGGCCAGCACGCATGACGGATCCTCGAGGTAGGACACCTGCAGCGCGCCCCGCACATCCGTGCGGCTGAGGCCGATATCCTTGAGGGCATGCTCATCAAGTTCCGCAAGCTGGCCGACCGCGCGGCGGTTGCCCCAGATGCGCGCCATGCGGACCGCGCCGGACATGAGGCGCGTGGTGGCCGCGCCGGACGCGCGAACGAGGCTGCTCAAAAAAGGCGTGAGAGACGACAGCGTGAACATGGCCTTCTCCTGAAACAAGCGTGGCTGAACCGAACACCAGGGACATTGCGCCGCACCCTTGCATGATAAAAGCGAATAGATATGATGCCTGACTTCACGCGTTCGAATGAGATGACCTCATGGCTCACATCCTCGACTCGGATCAGTTGCGCACCTTCGTCGCCATCGTGGATACAGGCTCCTTCACGCGCGCTGCGGACGTCGTCCACAAGACGCAGTCAGCCGTCTCGATGCAGATCAAGCGGCTTGAGGAACGCCTCGGCCGCGCGCTGTTCGAACGCGACGGCCGGCAGGCCAAGCTGACGGAGGATGGCGAGCGCGTGCTCGATTATGCCCGCCGCATCGTCCGGCTGAACCTCGAATGCGCCAACATCTTCAGCGACGCCGACTTGAAGGGCCGGGTCAGGCTCGGCGTCCCGGACGACTACGCCGACCGCTACCTGCCCGAAATCCTCGCCCGTTTCTCGCGTTCCAATCCGCTCGCGGAAGTGACCGTGGTGTGCGAGCCGACGCCGAACCTGGCCGAGCGGCTGCAGCAGGGCGACCTCGACCTCGCCATCATCACCCATGTGAACCGCCGCGGGCCGGCCGAGATCGTCCGGGTCGAGCAGCTCTTGTGGGTCACGTCGGCGCGCCATCAGGTCCATGAGGAGGATGTCGTGCCTCTGGCGCTCGGCCGGCACACCTGCAACTGGCGGCAGTCGGCAACCGAGGCGCTGGAGCGGAGCGGCCGCGCCTTCAGGGTGCTGTATTCGAGCTGGAACTCGACCGCCGTGGGCGCGGCAGTGATGGCCGGGCTCGCCGTCTCGGTGCTGCCGGAGAGCGCGGTGCGGACGGGCATGCGCATCCTCGGCCAGTCGGACGGCTTTCCGCCGCTGCCGACCTGCCGGATCGGGCTGATGCGCGGCGTCGGGGACCCGTCTCCGCTGGTCGACGCGCTCGCCGACCACATCGTGCAGAGCCTCGACAACCTCGCGAGCCTCAGGCCCGCCATGGCCGCCGAATGATGACGCTTGAGGCCCGCCTCAGTTGAGGCCGGGCAGGATGCCGTTGAAGTTGCGGTTCACCTTGGTGCCGATCACGGTCATGGCGCCGACCGCGCAAATCGACACGATCGAGGCGATCAGCGCATACTCGATCGAGGTGATGCCCCGTTCGTCGCGCCAGAATTGCCTGGAGATGTGCTTGAGCCGCTTCATGGCGCGAAAGATGCCTGCGGAAACTTCCCGCTTCCTTAACGGAACCGCTCAAAACGGGTCGGGGCGTTGCAACATCCTTCCCCAATCCTGAACCGGGTCCGGCGCTTTAGGCGTAGATTCGCTCACAACGTACAGTGCGTGAAGGCCGGGTCGATCGAGCGAGCCCATTCGCCTTCGTAGGCCGCCAGGAGTTCGTCCGCCACGGTGCGGCCGCTGTCGACGATGCGGTCGAGGTGATCGAGGAAGCCCGTCTCGTCGGCGCCGTTGGCATCGCGCCGGGCCCGCCGGGCTAGCCCCTGGCGGGACAGCGCCAACACGTCGCGCGCCACGTCGCGCACCGTGCGCCCCGCGATGACGGCGCCGAGCCCCTGCGCCGGCACGTCGTCGCGCAGGCGCTGGCGCTGCTCGGCGCTCCAGCCCCTGACGAGCTGCCAGGCCTGATCGAGCGCCGCGTCGTCGTAGAGCAGGCCGACCCAGAAGGCCGGCAGCCCCACCAGGCTGGCGGCCGGGCCTGCATCGGCGCCGCGCATCTCAAGATAGCGCTTGAGGCGCACCTCTGGGAACAGCGTGCCCATGTGGTTGGCCCAGTCGGCGATGGTGGCGCGCTCGCCGGGGGCGGCGGCCATCCTGCCATCCATCAGATCCCGGAAGGATGCGCCGGCGACGTCGTGGTAGACCGGTCCGCGCTTGACGAAATACATCGGCACGTCGAGCGCCCAGTCGACATAGCGCTCATAGCCCATGCCATCCTCGAAAGCGAAGGCCAGCATGCCGGCGCGCTGGTTGTCGGTGTCCCGCCAGATCTCCGAGCGCATGGAGCGCATGCCGTTGGGCTTGCCCTCGGTGAAGGGCGATGCGGCGAACAGCGCCGTCGCGATGGGCTGGAGCGCGAGGCCGACCCTGAGCTTGGCCACCATGTCGGCCTCGCTGGCGAAGTCGAGATTGACCTGAACGGTGCAGGTCCGGAACATCATGTCGCGGCCCCGCGTGCCGACCTTCGGCATGTAGTCGCGCATGATGCGGTAGCGCGCCTTGGGCATGATGGGCGTTTCGGCCAGGGACCATTTGGGGCTGTGGCCAAGCCCGAGGAAGCCGATGCCCAACGGGTCGGCAAGGCTCTTCACAGCGGCGAGATGGGCGTTCAGTTCGTCGCGGGTCTGGTGCAGCGTCTCGAGCGGCGCACCGGACAGCTCGAACTGGCCGCCCGGCTCGAGAGAGATCGCCCCGCCGCCCACCGGGTCGGCCAAGCCGATGGGATGGTCGCCCTCCATGATCGGCTCCCAGCCCAGCAGCCAGGACATGCCGTCGAGCAGCCGGCGGATGCCGCCGCGGGGGCCGTCATACGGGACGGGCCCGAGATCATCGCGGTGGAACGGAAACTTCTCATGCTCTGTGCCGAGGCGGAACGCCGATTTCGGCTTCGCGCCGGCGGCGATCCAGCCGATCAGTTCGTCGCGGGAGCCAAGCGGCGTCGGGTCGGATTGATCGCGGGCCATGAAAGTCTCGAAACG
>JAIXZF010000011.1 GCA_027489835.1 Hyphomicrobiales bacterium | reverse complement strand
TGGTCGGGGCGCGACTGCAACTACTGGGGCCACAACGCCATCATCCGCACCGCTGCCTTCGCGGCGCATTGCGGCCTGCCGGACCTCAAGGGCAAGCCGCCCTTCGGCGGGCACATCCTCAGCCACGACTTTGTCGAGGCGGCGCTGATGCGGCGCGCCGGCTGGTCGGTCTACATGCTGCCCGACCTGCACGGCTCCTACGAGGAAAGCCCGCCCTCGCTGATTGACCTGTCAGCGCGCGACAGGCGCTGGTGCCAAGGCAACCTCCAGCACAGCCGCGTGATGTTCGCGCGCGGGCTGAAATGGCCGACGCGCCAGCATTTCGCCACCGGCATCATGTCCTACATGGCCTCGCCCTTCTGGCTGATGCAGCTCGTGGTCGGCATCGCGCTCGTGCTTCAGGTCAAGTACGCACGCCCCGAATACTTCACCAACGAGTTCACGCTGGTGCCGATCTGGCCGCGCTTCGACCCCGAACGCGCGCTGGCGCTGTTTGGCCTGACGATGGCGATCCTGCTCGCGCCGAAGCTGTTCGGCTGGCTGCTGACGCTGCTGAACAATGCCGAGCGCCGGGCCTGCGGCGGCGCGATCCGCCTTACCCTCTCGGCCATCCTCGAGATCATCATGTCGGCGCTGCTCGCGCCGATCATGATGGTGATCCAGTCAGGCTCCGTCTTCCAGATCATTCTGGGCCGCGACACGGGCTGGAACCCGCAGCGCCGCGACGACGGCTCGATTCCGTTCAAGGACATCGTGCGCCGCCACCGCACGCACACGGCTCTAGGCATCTTCACCGGCATCGTCGCCTTCATGATCGCGACGTCGCTCTTCGCCTGGATGTCGCCCACCATCCTGGGCCTGCTGCTCGCAATCCCCCTGTCATGGGCCAGCGGCCAGCTCGCCATCGGGCTCTGGCTCAAGCGCCGCCGGCTGCTGATCACGCCCGAGGAAGGCGCGCCGCCGCCCGTGGCGACTCGCGCCAACGAGCTGCAGCGTGAGTTCGCCCGCCACCGCTTCGACGATGCGGACGGGCTTTTCGCGCTGCACCAGCATCCCGAGCTGTTCGAGGCGCATCAGGCCATGCTGCCGCAGATCGGGCCGCGCCAGCGCGGGCATGTCGAGCCCGACCGCGCCGTCGCCGAAGCCAAGCTCGTGGACGCCCAGACGATCGACGAGGCGATGGCCTGGCTGAAGCCGAAGGAGCGCATGGTCGTGCTGCACGACCGGGCCTTGCTGTTCCTGCTGAGCCAGCTCAAGGGCCCCAGCCGCGCAGCCTCGCTCGCGGCGGAGTGAGCGCTCTCAGAACACCATGGAGGCAGCCGTGACGACGCCGGCCGCCAGCGACGCCGCGCCGAGGAACAGCGCCGCGGCGACCTCGCCGTTGGCGATGCGCTGCGACAGGTTCGGCAGCAGCATCCTGACGAGCCAGTAGATCAGGATCTGGATCAGCACAGCGACGACGCCGTAGACCAGAAGGTCGACCACGGTCTTGGCGTTGACGATCGCGCTGGACAAAGGCAGCGCGAAGCCGGTCAGGCTGAGGCCAAGCGAGGACGCGGCCGCCACGTTGTTCTGCCGGATCAGCTCGAACTCGTTATGCGTGGTCGAGAGCGTGTAGGCGACGAGGTAGAGCCCTGTCAGCGCCATCGCCGCGGCGAAGAACAGCAGGAAATCCGGAAGACCCTGAACCGAGGTGTAGAGCATGGCGGCAAGCCCTCACGCAGCCTGGAAGGTGATCTCGACGCCGAGCGCGGCCGCCGCCGGCACGACGATTCGGCCATCATGATGGGCATGGGAGATGCCATTGTCACCCAAGCGGCGGCCGAGCGCCTCGATGTCAGGCACGGTGACCGAAAAGGCCGTGAAGCGCGTCTCGGGCCCCGCATCGTCCGCCGTGACTCGTATCGCGCCGCGCGGCAGGGCGAGGTCGAGCTGCCCGGGCCCCGGCTCGCGGGCATCTGCGCCCGTGAAGGCCGCGAGGAAGGCAGCGTGCCGGGCCGGATCGACCGCGGCGATCGTGGCCGAGGCGAGGCCGAGCGCCCCGTTCGGGTGGACCTGAAAGGCAGGATTCCAGAAGTTCTGCGGCTCGTGCTGCTGGCAGGTGAAGAAGCCGCAATGCGGCGCCAGCGGATCGCGCGCGAAGCTGAGCGTGAACGCCACGCGCGCGGTCGACCCGTCGGGCCGACTCGCCTCGCGCTCGAAGAAGAAGGACGCGAAGCCGCCGATGCCGTTTGCCGCGAACTGCGCCTGATCGGCCGCTGCATCGAGGCTTTCGAGCACGAGCATCGACATCCCCTCGCCGCGCGCCAGAGCGTCCCGCACGAAGGCGCCAAAGGAGAGGTGGCCGGGAGATTGGGGCTCGATCAGCTCCGGCTCGCCCACCGTGATCAGTTCGAGGAAGCAGCCGGGAAACTGGACGATGCGGTTGTGCGTGCCCCAGGGGTGCCGGTTGCGCGCGCCGACCGTGAAGCCGAGACGCCCGTAGAACGCGCCGGCGGCGTCGAGGTCA
>JAIXZF010000012.1 GCA_027489835.1 Hyphomicrobiales bacterium | reverse complement strand
CTCGGCGCGCTGCCGAGGATCGTGGCGAACAGGGTGAGAAGCGCCTCGTGCGACAGCAGGATCGACAAGAGCTCCACCGCCGCGGGCAACCGGGCAAAGGCGTTGTCGAGCGCGTTGAGCGCGGCGTCCGGATCACCGGACCGGCCGAAGGCGACGAGCAGGGCCGGCGTCAGCTCGGTCAGGGCCTCACGGGCGCGGGCGCTGGTCACGGCCGGGCGTCGGCCGAAATGCCAGCCGCGGATGATCTCGGCCGCGACGCCCGAATCGCGGAAGCCGAGCCGCGACAGCGTGGCGAGCGTTTCCGGATCGGCCTCTGCGCCGGTAAAGCTGAGCGTGCCGCACTCGGAGGCGAGCGACGGGCCATCCTCGAACAGCAGCGCGTAATGGCTTTCGACGCGCCTCGCATGGGCGGTGAAGGCGGAGGCGAAGCGCTCGGCGCTTGGATATCCGGCGAAGCGGGCGAAGGCCGCCAGATCGTCGGCCTCCACGGGCAGGCGCTGGGTCTGCTCGTCATGGCGCATCTGCAGCCGATGCTCGATGGTGCGCAGGAAGCGGTAGGCGGCCGAAAGCTCGTCGCGCGCCGTCGGCGTGATCCAGCCCTCGTCCGTGAGCGCGCCCAGCATGTCGAGCGTGCGGCGGCCGCGCAGGACCGGCCGGCGGCCGCCGAAGACGAGTTGCTGCGTCTGCACGAAGAACTCGATCTCCCGGATGCCGCCGCGGCCCAGCTTCACGTCGTGCCCCGCCACCGCGATGGCCTCGTGGCCCTTCACCGACTGGATCTGCCGCTTCATGGCATGGATGTCGGCGATCGCCGCGAAATCGAAATACTTGCGCCAGATGAAGGGGCCCAGCTCGTTCAGGAAGCTCTCGCCCCGCGCGAGGTCGCCTGCAATGGGGCGCGCCTTGATCATCGCCGCGCGTTCCCAGTTCTGGCCGACGCTCTCGTAATAGGCATAGGCGGCCTCCGTGGAGACGGCCGCCTGCGTCGAGGCGGGGTCCGGTCGAAGGCGAAGGTCGACGCGGAAGACGTAACCCTCGGCCGTGCGCTCCTGAAGGATGCGGGACAGATCGCGCGCCAGCCGGACGAAGAAGCTGGACGGCTCGCCAATGCCCGCCGCCTCGGCGATGGAGGGATCGTAGAACAGCACAATGTCGATGTCGGAGGAGTAGTTCAGCTCGCCGGAGCCATGCTTCCCGAGAGCGAGCACGATCAGGCCAGAGCCGAAGCCGGGCCTGGCGGGATCGGCCGGCGCATAGGCGCCACGTTCGGCCGCCCTGCGCAGGAGCCAGTCGACGGTCGTCGCCACGGCTGTGTCCGCCACCGCGGTCAGCGCGCGGACGGCCTCGTCGACGCTCCAGGCGCCGCCGCAGTCGGCCAGCGCCACGAGCAGCGCGGCCCGCGCCTTGAGAGTACGCAGGGTGGACATGATCTCGTCTGCAGAGGAAGCGGCGACGGCAGCGGTGGCCGCTTCCGCCCGCCAGTCCGCCAGGAGCCGCGAGGGCTCGGCCTGAAGCGCCTCCGCGAGCCATTCGGGCCGGCGGCGCATGATCTGGGCCAGGAAGGGAGCGTTCGCGAGCAAACCTGCCACGAGGGCGCGCGCTGCCTCGACGCCCAGCGAGGGCGCCAGGGCGGCGCGCTGGGCGTCGTCGAGCCGGTCCGTCAGATCATGCGCCAGCACCCGCTCCACCTTCTTGTGTGACGCGAGGAGCGGCGCCGTCCGGAGCGCCTGCGCGAGGGGGACCGAACCGTCGGCGCCGCCCTCAACCCGCACGGTCGGCTCCGCCGGGGACCGCGAGGAACACCTTCAGGCCCGGGGCATTGTCCTGCAGCTCCAGCCGGCCGCCATGGATGCGCGCGACCGCGTTGCAAAGACTGAGCCCCAGTCCGAAGCCGGGCTTTGAACGACTGGCATCGAGCCGGCCAAAGCGTTCCACGGCCTTGGCGCGCTGCTCCTGAGGAATGCCGATCCCGCGATCCGCCACAGCGAAGATGACCTCGTCCAGGCTCCTGTGTAACGACAACGTCACCCTGGCCGGAGACCCATCGGCAGGCTGGCCGTATTTCAGCGCGTTGTCGAGCATGTTGGACAGGGCCTGCCCGATGAGTTCGCGGCTGCCCAGCAGGCTGACGCCGGCCTCGATCTCGCAGGACAGTTCCGCTCCTGCTTCCTCGGCCAGTGCCTCGTAGAGCTCGGCGACGCCGCTCGCCAGCGCGCTGGCGTCGAAGGGGGCCATCGTCTCGCGGGCCTGCCCGGCCTCGAGCCTTGCGATCATCAACAGGGCGTTGAAGACGCGGATCAGGTTGTCCGCGTCGTCGGTCACGCCCTCGAGGGCGCGCCGCATGTCTTCGGGGCCGGCGTTGGGCCGGAGCGCCTCGTCAGCGCGGTTGCGCAGCCGGGTCAGGGGCGTCTTCAGATCATGGGCGATGTTGTCGGAGACCTGGCGCAGGCCGCCCATCAGCACGGCGATGCGGTCGAGCATCGTGTTGAGGTTGATGGCCAGCCGGTCGAGCTCGTCGCCATTGCCCGCCACGGGCAGCCGGCTCTTGAGGTCGCTCTCCATGATGCTGAGCGTGGTCGCGCTCATGGCGTCGACACGCTTGAGAATGCGGCGCGCGATGACGAAGCCGCCAAGGATGCCGAGCGTCAGCACGACCGCCAGCGCGATGCCGCCCGCCCGCCGCACGACCTCGCGCATCCGGTCACGCTCGCTGGCGTCCCGCCCCACGAGCAGGCGAAAACCGGCCGGCAGCATGTAGACGCGGACGATCGCGATCGTCGGGCGTGCGCCCTGATAGTCCTCGCCGCTCCGGGCAAACGGGATCTCGTTCTCGCCTCCCTGATCGAGGAGGCCCGGCGGGACCTGCTCGACATTGCCGGCCAACCGCTCGCCGAACGGCGTCATCAGGAGATAGAGCGAGGCTCCGGGGCCGCGGGCGCGCTGCTCGATCGACAGCACCAGCCGCCTGATGCCGCCCTGCCGGAACTGCTCGGCCAGGCCGGTGATCTCGGCGTCGATGGTCTGGCGGATCTGAGCCTCGATCAGCCGGCGCGCGTTCCAGGCGACATAACCAAGCGCCGCCGTCGCGAAGACGGCGAAGACGCCCATGTAGAGCAGGGTCAGCCGGAAGGCGGTGGAGCGGAAGAGCCGCGAGCGGGTGGAGGCCGGAGCGGGCGCGGATGCGAGGGCCACGCGCTCACCGCTGCTCGGCGCGCAGGGCATAGCCCGCGCCGCGCACGGTCTGCAGCAGCGGCATGGCCTGGCCCTTGTCGATCTTCGAGCGCAGGCGGGAGATGTGCACGTCGATCACGTTGGTCTGGGGATCGAAGTGATAATCCCAGACGTTCTCGAGCAGCATGGTGCGCGTGACCACCTGGCCGGCATTGCGCATGAGGTACTCGAGCAGCCGGAACTCGCGCGGCTGCAGCGCGATCTCCTCGGCACCGCGGGTGACGCGCCGCGCCAGCCTGTCGAGCTCCAGGTCCGCCACGCGGTAGAGCGTCGGCTCGGCGCTCGCCGCGGCGGCGCGGCGGCGGGAAAGCACCTCGACGCGCGCGAGAAGCTCGGAGAAGGCGTAGGGCTTGGGAAGGTAATCGTCCCCGCCAGCCCGCAGGCCCTTGACGCGGTCGTCGACCTGCCCGAGCGCGGACAGGATGAGGACCGGCGTCGTGTCGTTCTGCTCGCGGAGAGACCGGATCAGCGACAATCCATCCATGCGGGGGAGCATGCGGTCGACGACCAGGACATCGTAGCCGCCGCCCTCGGCCATGGCATAGCCGTTCAGCCCGTCGGCCGCATGGTCGGCGACGTGGCCCTCCTCGCGGAACGCCTTCACCAGATAGGCGGCCGAGTCCGAATCGTCTTCGATGATGAGCAGACGCATGGCTTCCAATATCATGGCCGGGCCGGGACCCGAGAGTCCGGCCGCAACGAAGACGACGGGGCGCGGGGGCGACCGCAGGGCTGGCGCGGGGCGACGGATGCGCTCGCCCTCCGGTTGGTCTCGTGCCCCCGCGCCCCGCCGATCAGGCCGCCGGCTGGCGGCCGACCTCGATGGTGACGGTGCGCTCACGGCCATCGCGCCAGACCGTGACCTTGACCTTGTCGCCCGGCTTGACCGAAGCGATGCGGCGCGACAGCTCGCGCGGGTCCTTCACAGGCACGCCGTCGATGGCGGTCACGGCATCGCCGCGGCGCAGCCCGGCACGTGCGGCGGGGCCGTCGGCGCTGGCATCGGCGATCAGCGCGCCGGACGCACCGCCAAGGCCGACCGCATCGGCGATTTCCGGCGTCACGGGCTGGATCTGCACGCCGATGAAGCCGCGCGAGACGCTGCCCTTCTCCTTCAAGTCGGCGACGACCTTCTCGACTGTGGCCGCGGGAATGGCGAAGGCGATGCCGACGCTTCCGCCCGAGGGCGAAACGATGGCGGTGTTGACGCCGATGACCTCGCCGGCCGCATTGAAGGTCGGCCCGCCCGAGTTGCCGCGGTTCACGGCGGCGTCGATCTGCAGGTAATCGTCATAGGGCCCCGATCCGATGTCGCGGTTGCGCGCCGACAGGATGCCGGCCGTCACCGTACCGCCGAGGCCGAACGGGTTGCCGACAGCCAGGACCCAATCGCCGATGCGGGGATTGCCGGGCGCGAGCCGCACGAAGGGGAACGTCCCGCCATCGGTGACCTTCAGGAGCGCGAGGTCGGTGCGGGGGTCGGTGCCGACCACCTTCGCGTTGAGCGCCTTGCCCTCGTCGGTGACCAGCTGCACCTCCACCGCGTTCTGCACGACGTGGTTGTTGGTCACGACATAGCCATCGGCGGAGACGAAGAAGCCCGAGCCCTGGGACATCTGGACAGGGCGCTGCGCGCGCTCCCGGCCCCGGCCCTGACGCCCCTCGCCCTGACCGTTCTCGCCGAACTGCCGGAAGAACCGCTCGAGCGGATGGCCGGGCGGCAGGCCTTCGGCGCTCTCGTCGAGGCCCTGGCCGCTGACCTCGGCGCGGGCCTTGACCCGAACAGACACCACGGCGGGCTTCACCTGGTCGACCACGTCGGCGAAGGAGACCGGACCGGCGAACTGGCGCACGGACTGGGCAATGGCGGCGCCGGAACCAGTGGCGAGCTGGGGCCCGAAGCCTGCGGCGAGGCCCACGGAGAGCGCCGCGGCGCCGGCCAGGAGCGCTGCGCGGCGAAGAACGGAACGGGGAGCGTAGTCGGTCATCTTGCGTCTCTCTGCGGCTCGGTGGCGCCTGTCGCCAGGTTCGAGACGCACCATGACGCGGCCCGGCTTACGGGGCGCTGATGGTCAGATGAAGAGTTGGTAAGGTTTCGATGCGCCGCTCAGCGCTTTTCGAGGATGCGCTCGAGCTCGGCCTGCTCGGCGTCGTCCAGTCCCCGGCCCAGCCCGGCCGAAGCCTGCCGGCGGCGCAGCCTCCACAAGCCGAAAGCGCCGGCCATGAAGATCAAGGCAGGGCCGATCCATAGAAGTGCGGTGTGAAGCCCGAAGGGCGGCTTGAGCAGCACGTACTCGCCGTAGCGCGCCACGACGAAGTCGATGACCTGACCATTGCTATCGCCGGCCTTCAGCCGGTCGCGGACGAGCACGCGCAGGTCGCGCGCCAACGGCGCCTCGCTGTCGTCGATCGACTGGTTCTGGCAGACGAGGCAGCGCAGGCCGGCCGAGATCTGCCGGGCGCGTTGCTCCATGGCCGCGTCGGGCAGCCGCTCCTGCGGGGTGACCGCGCGTGCGGACGTCATGGGCAGGAGCGCGAGCAGGAGGATGGCGAGGAGATGTGGCATGCGGCTCATTCCGCAGGCTGCGGCGTGGGCCCCGGCGCAGGCTGGCGCGCCCTGGCCGGCGCCGCCACGCGGAAGCGCCGGTCGGTGATAGAGAGGGCGCCGCCGAGCGCCATGATGACGGAGCCCAGCCAAATCAGCAGCATCAGGGGCTTGGTGTACATGCGCACGCCGACCGAGCCGTCCGGCTGGATTTCGCCAAGGCTGACATAGAGCTGGCTGAACCCGAAGGTGCGGATGCCGGCCTCGGTCGTCTGCATGTTGTTGCGGGTGATGAAGGTGCGCTTCATCGAGTCAATCGTGCCGCGCGGCCGTCCGTCGATCTCGACGGTGAAGCGGCCCACGAGTTCCCGGTAGTTAGGGCCCGTGCGCGGGAAGACCTGCTGCATTACGATGGCGCTGCCGCCGCGCTCCAGCCGGTCGCCGGGCTTCATGATCGCGATGTCCTCGGTGGCCCAGGCCGTGGCGGCGATGCCGATCACCGTGACGCCGACGCCGGCATGGGCCAGCGCCGTGCCATAGGCCGAGCGCGGCAGGCCGGCGGCGCGCGACCAGATGGCCCCAAGCCCCGAGGCGCGGCCGACGATGCGTTCGCCGAGGTCCCAAAAGGCGCTCGCGACAAGGAAGACGCCGAGCCCGATCCCGAGCGGGGCCGCGACGGGACCGCCCCGCGTCAGGGCGAGGATGGTCACCGCAGCGACGAGGCCAACGCCGACAGCCGCGGCAAGACGCTGCGCAGTTCCCAGGAGATCGCCGCGCTTCCAGGCCATCGACTGGCCGAAGGGCAGCAGCAGGAGGAGGGGCACCAGAAGGGGCAGGAAGGTGGCGTTGAAGAAGGGGGGACCGACGGAAATCTTCGCGCCGGTCAGGCCCTCCAGCGCCAACGGGTAAAGCGTGCCGATGAAGACCGCGCCGCACGCCGCCGCGAGGAAAAGGTTGTTCACCACCAGCGCGCCTTCCCGGCTGACCGGCGCGAACAGGCCGCCTTGCCTGAGCAGAGGCGCGCGCCAAGCGAACAGCGCCAGGCTGCCGCCGATGAACACCATCAGGATGACGAGGATGAACAGCCCGCGGGACGGGTCGGTCGCGAAGGTATGCACCGATGTCAGCACGCCCGAGCGCACGAGGAACGTGCCGAGCAGCGAGAGTGAGAAGGTGAGGATCGCGAGAAGGATGGTCCAGACCTTCAGCGCGTCGCGCTTTTCCATCACGATGGTGGAATGGATGAGGGCCGTACCGGCGAGCCACGGCATGAGCGAGGCGTTCTCGACCGGGTCCCAGAACCACCAGCCGCCCCAGCCCAGCTCGTAATAGGCCCAATAGGAGCCCATCGATATGCCGAGGGTCAGGAACAGCCAGGCGCACAGAGTCCAGGGCCGCACGGCGCGCGCCCAGACTGCGTCGATGCGCCCGTCGATCAGCGCCGCGACGGCGAAGGCGTAGGTGATCGAGAAGCCGACATAGCCGATGTAAAGCAACGGCGGATGGATCGCGAGGCCGAGGTCCTGCAGGATCGGGTTGAGGTCGTTGCCCTCGGGCGGCGCCGGATTGAGACGATCGAACGGGTTCGACGTAAACAGGATAAACAGCAGGAAGGCGACAGTGACCGAGGCCTGCGCGGCCAGCGTGCCAGCGCGCAGCCGGTCAGGGAGCGACTTGCGCGAGAAGGCCACAAGCGCACCGAACAGCGCGAGGATGAGCACCCAGAGCAGCATCGAGCCCTCATGGTTGCCCCAGGTTCCGGTCAGCTTGTAGATGAACGGCTTGGCCGAATGAGAGTTCTCGGCCACGTTCCGGATCGAGAAGTCGGACACCGCGTAGGCGTGCATCAGCACGCCGAAGGCGAAGGCGAGCAGAATGAAGACGGCGATGGCGGCCGGCTCACCCACCCTGGCCAGCGCGACGTCGTTTCGCCGCACGCCCCAGACGGGAATGACCATCTGGACGAGCGAGAGCCCGAGGGCGATGGCGAGCGCGAAATGCGCGGTTTCGGCGAGCATCGTTCGGCCTCAGGATTGCGGCTTGGCGGGTGCGGCCTGCCAATGCCCCTGCTTCTTCAGGGCGTCGGCGACCTCGCGCGGCAT
>JAIXZF010000363.1 GCA_027489835.1 Hyphomicrobiales bacterium | reverse complement strand
CTCAACGGCGGCACGCTGCCGCCCGCCATCATCGAGCGCACCACGGCATCGCTCGACCGCGCCACCGCGGGGCGCTGCCTCGAGCAGCCCTTGTGGAACCTGCTGATTCTCGATCTCGTAACGTTCCAGGCCAGGCAATCGAGCCTCGCCGAGGCGGACGTGATGCGCGGGGCCATGGCGGCGCGCGCCCGGCGCCTCCTGGCCTGTTCGCCGCGCCGCGCCGGGGCTTGGTTCCTGCTGGCCTGGCTCGACATCCATGAGCAGGGGCCGCAGCCCGAGGCACTGGAGCGCATCGCCATCTCCTATCGCCTCGCGCCCCATGAGGCGTGGCTGGCGCGGCTGCGCAACCCGGTCGCGGCACGGCTGTTCGGCCTGTTCGAGGAGGCGGTTCGCGCCCAGATCGTGTCGGAGTTCCGCGAGCTCGTCCGCCTCGGCTTCCTGACCGAGGCGCAGGCTGTGCTGGAACAGACCGGCGAGCGGACGCGGGCGACCCTGCTGGCCGGGCTGTCCACGCTCGACATCGATGCGCGGCAGGTCTTCTCCCGAAGCCTCGACCGGGCGGGCCTCGACATGGACGTTCCCGGCATCTCGCGTGAGATGCAGCGCCTCTGGCGCTGATGCGGCCTTACCGCACGGGCTGCGGCGGGTCGGCCATGTTCGGGATGGGCATGATCTCGGTAGGGCCGCCGCCCCGGATGCTCGGCATGCCCAGGGGCGAGCGGCGGTCGTCGCCGTAAAGATCGCTCAACGAGCCGGGCGTGCGTGGCCGCAATTCCTGCACGGGTCCGGCAGCCGTGGCCGGCGCCGGAGGCAGCCCGCCGCGGGCATTATAGGTGCGGCGGAAGCTTGTTCGAAGCTCGCTGTCGCCCGCCGCATCCACGAGCTCGACGATGCTCCGCGCCACGCCGTTGTCGAAACGCTGGCACAGGAAGGCCGCGCGGGCCATGCCCTCGCCGATGGCGCGCCGCTGCTGCGTCGTGGCCGTGCGGGAGGCGTCGATCAGGAGCTGCAGCGTCGCGGGCCGGGTCGCGAAGGCCAGCGACTCGCTCACAAGCCCCTCCTCCCCGCGCGGATAGCGGTCGAGCAGCTGGGAGGGCCTGCGCATGAACCACTCCGTCGCCTCGATGGAGACCCTGACGCCGGGGATGTTGCAGGCGGCCGAGGCCGGCGCGGCGACGAAGGTCAGAAACAGGGCCAAGCCGGCGGGCGGGAGGCGGCGGGCGGTCATGGGCTTCATGTCAATCTCCGGACTGCCGCCATGCGACGGATGAGGGGGACGCGGCTCTGGCGCGATGGTTGACCGATCCTTGCCAAGACCGCATAAATTCGCGGGCATGCGGGGGCGCATCCGGACCGCGGGACCATTCATGACTGCACTGGCTGTCCTTGGCCTCGGCCTGGTCCACTTCGCGGCGCTGCTCGCGTTGGCTGCGCCTGGCGCCGCCGGCAAGGTCGCGCCCGCCTCGGCCGAGCGCAGGGCGGCCCTGCGTAGCCGTAGTGCCCTCAGGCTGTTCCGCGCGTTGCGCGACCCGGTCTGGCTCCTGGTCGCCATGGCATACGGCTACTGCCTCCTCCGCACTTTTGTGATCTACGGCGTGATCTCGATGATTGGCCTCGACTCCGTGGCGATGGGCGCTCTCGTCGGGCTTTGTGCCAGCGTCGCGGCCTTCGTCCTGCCCATGCTGGGCGACTGGCGCTCGATGGCCTCGCGTGCCTGGCCCCTGCGCGCCTCGCTCATGGCAGAAACGGTCCCGGCCGCGCTGGTCGGCGGGCTGCTGGTCGCGCTGCAGGTCTGATCGGTCCGCGCCGGCCATCGCTCAGCTCCTGAGCCCCCGCTCGCGCGGACCGGGCTCGCGTCGCATGGGGCCTGCCTGGCGCGTGCCAGGCGCCGGCCCCCGCCCCTCGAACGGCACGAACACGACGCGCCCGTTCCGCCGCACGGGAGACAGACGCGCGCGCTGGGCGGCCGCCACGAGGCGCTGCGTCGCAAGGCATGTGATGATCGCGAAGTTGAACGGCCCGGCATAGCTGGTGACCAGCAGCGGGTTGGTCTCCGTGACGCCCATCACCAGCGCGGCGATGAGGATCAGCAGGCTCGCCTCGTAGGCCTGCTGTTCCACCCCGCGCGTCTCGGACCGCCGGCGGAAGGCGAAGGAGACGATGACGGCGATGGGCACAAGCAGCGCCAGCGCCCCGACGAAGCCCGTCTCCATGACGATGTTGAAATAGGAGCTTTCCGGCCCCGTGATGTCGCCGAAATAGGCGACGACCCGGCCGTTGAACACGGTGCCGCCGAAGCTCGAATAGCCGAAGCCGAACAGCGGCGCCTCGCGGATGGAGAGCACGGCGAGCTCCCACAGATAGGTTCGGCCCGTCAGGGTCTCGTCCCGCCCCAGCACCTGGAACAGCAGGTCGGACTCAGAGATCAGCGCCCCCGCCAGCACGAACAGCGCAAGGCCAGCTGCGAAGATCAGCTTGAACGGCACGCCAGGGACCGCGCGATGCGCCAGGAACAGCCCGCCCAGCGTGGCCATGGCCGCGGCGCCCACCATCGAGGTGGCCGAGCCGGCGAAGAGCAGGCAGGCCAGCGCGGAGCCAAGCGCGATCCAGCGCAGCCAGGCCCGGCCCAGCAGCTTCGGATAAAGCCAGAACAGCAGGAAGCCATAGGCCGCATGCGGCCCGAGGCCGTTCTTGTGGTCGAAGATGCCGCGCCAGCGTCCAGCATGGACGTTCTGGACGAGGTCCGAGCCCTGATGCCGTCCGATGCTGGGAACCAGCGTCGCGAACAGGAAGCTCGCGATCAGCGTCGCGGCGAGCAGGCCCATCAGGGTTCCGATGGTGTCGGCGATGCCGAGCCGCCAGCTCAGCATGGCGACCGCCGGGATGAACGATCCGAGCAGGATGGCCGCACGCAGCGTGTTCTTCGCGTCCTCGCTCCACAGGCTCGAGGCCAGGACGATGACGATGTACGGCAGCAGCAGAACCGGGACGGTGAGGAACGGCTTCAGCGAGCGCGACAGCAGAAGGCACGTGACCACCGCCAGCATGGCGGAACCGAAGCGGAGATAGACGAGGATTTCGCCGATCGCGTCGGTTCCCGCTGCCCCGCTCATGCGGCTGTGGAACAGGTCGCGACCGATCGCCCCATAGGTCACGATGATCAGGACGAGAAGCCCGCGCAGCAGCGTCCGCTCCTTGATCGCTATCATGCGCGGCACTCCCGGCTGGCGCAGCTGCCAAGCGCACGCGCAGCCGCCGGGCATGGCCGTGGCGTTCCCGATCCGCGGCGCGGCTGCCTCATCGATCCTGTCCCGGTCCCGTTCCCCGCGGCGCAGGGCTGATGAAATGCGCCGCGCGCCAGAAGAGGGCCCACGGCCGCCCCATTCTGGACACCGCGATCCCGTTCTCTGGTTGCCATCCGGAAGAAACGCAGCAGAGCCCAACTCGTTCGCTTCGCGGCAGGGGCTGGCCATCCGGGACCATTTCGCACGGATGCACTTTGGCACAGCCCGGGCCGCTTGGCCCTGCGCATCCGTCTTCCCCATCATGTTCGTGACAGGCGCCGATGACCGAGCCAGTTCCTCAAACGGCAAGCCCGCGGCCGACATCGCCTGAAGCTTCGTTCAGGGAGGACGTCAACGGCCTGCGGGCGCTCGCCGTGCTCGGCGTGCTGCTCTTCCACTACGATGCGCCCTACCTGTCGGGCGGCTATGCCGGCGTCGACGTGT
>JAIXZF010000230.1 GCA_027489835.1 Hyphomicrobiales bacterium | reverse complement strand
CCGCCGTCGGCAGGCCCGAGCACATGCTGAGCAAGCCCTTCAGGATCCACGACCTGCAGGCCGTGCTGGTCCAGGCACTGGATCAGCCTCGATGATCGGCGCCGCCCGATGCGGGACGACCGGCAGGCCGGCGGCAAGCGTTCGCCGCGGATGGCCAGCGTCGGCGCCGGGCCACCGCGAGAGCTGCCCTCGTTCCGGCAAAATGCGTTGCTCTCGACGGCCTGGCCGGTACAGTCTGGACGCGTCTCCGGACTTCGGTGCCGGTGACGCGCCCGAAGATCGCTGGCGCCTGGCGCGCAGGAAAGAAGGCGCGTCGTAATGCCGATCACGCAACGATACGTCGTCACCTCCACCCTGATCTTCCTGATCATCGGGGCGCTGGCATTGCTCAGCCTCGTCGGCGCGACCGTGTGGCTGAGCCACAGGGCCCAGCTCGACGCGGCTCTCGTCGAGGGGCAGCGGGTTCTGCGCAGCCGGGCCGTCAGCGTGCGGGAGGCCCTGCTCGCGGCGGAATCCAGCCAGCGGGGCTACATCCTCACCAACAACGAAATCTACCTCGCGCCCTACGAGAACGCGAAGCTCGTCGCGCAGGGCGAGACGGCGCAGCTCCTGCTCGACCTCGCCGCCAGCGAGCGCTTCAAGGCGATGCTGCCGCGGCTCAAGCAGCTGGTCGACCAGCGCATCGAAGTGCTCGACAGCGTCATCAGCGAGAAGTCGTCACGCGGCGAAGCGAGCGCTGTCGAAGCGCTCTCCCGCAATCAGGGGAAATCCCTGATGGACGAGGTGCAGGTGTTTCTGTCCGCGATCGTGCTCGAGGCGGAAGACGCGCTCACCGACCGCCTCCGCACGCAGACCACCAACATCCTCGCCCTCAGGATCGGGACCATCCTGGCGAGCATCATGATCCTGGGCGTCGTCATCGGCGTGGTCTTCACGCTGGCGCGCTATGCCCGCGAGATCATCCAGGCGCGGGACGCGCTCTCCGAAGCCAATGCCAGCCTCGAGCGGAGGGTCGCCGCACGGACGGAGGAGCTGATGCGCGCGCGGGACCGCGCCGAGGTCCTGCTTACCGAGGTCAACCACCGGGTCGCCAACAACCTGTCCTTCGTCGCGGCCCTGATCCGCCTGCAGCGCCAGGCCATGACCGACCAGGCCGCGAGGGAAGCGCTCGACGAGACCAGCGCCCGCATCCAGGCTGTCGCGGAGATCCACAAGCATCTCTACAGCTCGGGCGACGTGACCTCGGTCGCGATGGACACCTACATGACCGCGCTGCTGGCGCAGCTCGAGCAGACCCTGACATCGGGAGGGTTCGGCGCCACGATCAGGCACGACATCGAGCCGATCCGCATCCAGACCAACGCGATCATCAGCCTCGGCATCATCGTCACCGAATGGGTCACAAACGCCTTCAAGTACGCTTATGACGACAAGGCGGGCGAGGTGCGGGTTTCGGCGCGCAAGCTCGAGGACCGGCTGCTCGTCTCGGTCCAGGATGACGGCATCGGCATGTCGGCCAGCGCCCCGGCGCGCGGCACCGGCGTGGGCTCAAGGATCGTGACGACGATCGCGAAGTCGCTCAACGCCGACGTGGAATATGTCGGCCGGCATCCCGGCACGGAAGCGCGCCTCGTCATGTCGCTCGAACCGGGCTGAGGCAGCCATCATCGAGACCGGAGCATCGCCATGACGCTGTCACGTCGCGCCCTGATCGGCGCCCTCGGTTTGGGCGCCGCGGCGCCTGCCGGCGTCCTCGCGCAGGATGCGCCGCGCGGGATCATCGCCCCGCGCGTGTTCGGCGCCTTCGATCGCGGCGCGCCGCGCTGCGCAGCTCCGGCCGGGCTCCGGAAGACCCTTGTCTTCGCTCAGGACAACCGGCGTGAATTCATCGAGGGCGCGGCGCGCGGGCTGGCGCTGGCCTGCCGGCAGCGCGGCCTCGACTTTGCGGTCGCCCATGCCGACAACGATCCGGCCGCGATGGTCGAGCATGTGCGCCGGGCCATTGCGGACCGCGCCGGCGCTCTCGTCACCGCGCCCATCAACGTCTCGACGCTGGCGCCGGTCGTCAGGCAGTTCATCGCTCAGGGAGGTTATGTCGGCTCGATCGTGCCGCCCCCGGCGACCACAATCCTCAACGCGCCGCAACTGGCGACCGGCAAGGCGCTTGGCGACGCGGCGGCCGCCTACATCCGCAATAGCCTCGGGGGCGAGGCGCGGGTGGTGCTGCTGACGCACGACACGAACCAGTTCCTCGCGCAGCGCTTCGTTGCGATCCGCGCAGCGCTCAAGGCCGTCCCGGGCGCCCGTATCATCGCCGACATCTCGCCAAGGACCGTCGACAAGGCCGGCGGCCATGCCACGATGCAGACTATCCTCCTGGCGCACACGCGCATCGACGTGGTGCTCGGCGCCGACACGGTCGTGCTCGGCGCGCTCGCGGCGCTGCGCGAGGCAGGGCGGGCCCGCCCCGACCAGTTCATCGGCGGGATCGACGGCGAGCCCGAGGCGCTGGCCGAGATGCGGGCTGGCGGTCCCTACAAGGCGACCGTCAGCCTTGCGTCGCCCATCTTCGGCTATGCGCTCGCCCAGCACGCGGCTGACTGGCTGGAAGGCCTCAGCGTGCCGCAAGGGCTCGACATCCTGCCGAGCCTGCTGCTGCGCGAAAGCCTCGTGCAGTTCGAGCGCGACGCCTCCGACCCGGCGGCCGTCTACCATGACCCGGCTCGCCGCGACGCCTACCTGCGGGCCTATGGCAACATCTGCTACGACAACCGCGACGATTTCGTCGATTTCGGCTGGTCGTCCGAGCGTCGGTGACGGCGTCGGCCGCTTGCCGCGGCCCTTGCCCCCGCGGCGCGGTCAGTATGTCGGCGGGGTGATGGCGCTGACGATTTCGCTGGGCTTGTCGGATGCGTTCCGGAAGCGGTGCGGCTGGCGGCTGTCGAAGTAATAGCCATCGCCCGTCTGCAGCAGCGCCGTCTCGCCTGCGACGGTGACCTCGACCTCGCCCCGGACGACGAGGCCGCCTTCCTGGGCCGAGTGCGAAAACGCTTCGCCGGTGTCGCTGCCGGGCGCGTAGGTCTCGTGCAGCATCAGCATGGAGCGGTTGGGAAAGCCCATGCCGATGACCCGGTAGGAGATCGCATCGGGGCGGCCGACCTCGGGGAGGTCGCGGGCCCGCATGAAGGGGCTGCGCGGCGTCGCCGGCTGCAGGTCGAGGAAGAAGCTGGGCAGCGTCGTCCCCAGAGCGTCCAGCACCGCGTTCAGCGTATCGACCGACGGGCTGATGACGTCGCGCTCCATCAGCGAGATCGACGAATGGGAGATGCCGGAGCGGGCGGCCAGCGCGCGCACGCTCAATTGCCGGCGCTGACGCAGCGCCTGCAGCTTTCCGCCGATCTTCATCCGTCCCACCCCCCTGGATCTAAATCGATGTAAGCTGGGCTGGTGATTATTTTCAACAGGCAAGTTTCCCCCACTTGTGACGACCGGCCGGCGGCTGATGATGGCGCTCACAGTCGATCAGGGGGACAAATGTCGAAGCTTGCAGCGGACGTCGAAGCCAGGCTGGTCAGGATCAAGTCGCCCCAGCGCAGCGCCTGGTCCGACAACACCCCAGTCGAGGCGACGGTGAAGGAGGTGCTCGACGCCGTCAGGAGCAGGGGCGACGAGGCGCTGAGGGATTATTCGAAGCGTTTCGACAATGTCGAGATCGCCGCCTTCGAGGTCACCAGGGAGGAGCGCGAGGCGGCCGTGGCGGCGCTCGACCCTCAGACAAGGGCCGACACCGAGTTCGCCATCGCCCAGGTGCGCGCCTTCGCCGAGGCCCAGCGCGCCACGCTGCTGCCGCTGGAGATCGAGACGCTTCCGGGCCTGCATCTCGGCCACCGCATCATCCCGATCGAGCGGGTGGGCGCCTACGTGCCGGGCGGGCGCTATCCGCTCCTGTCGGCCCCGATCATGACGATCGTGCCGGCCAAGGTCGCGGGATGCGACGAGATCATCGCCTGCCTGCCTCCGGGAGCGCATGCCGCCATGATCGCCGGCTGCCATCTGTCGGGCGCGGACCGCATCTTCCGCGTCGGCGGAGCCCAGGCCATCGCGGCCATGGCCTATGGCACCGAAACCATCCCCGCCGTGGACAAGATCGTCGGGCCGGGCAACGCCTACGT
>JAIXZF010000348.1 GCA_027489835.1 Hyphomicrobiales bacterium | reverse complement strand
GGACGAGATCGGCGAACTCTCCCGCGCGCTGCAGATCGTCCATTCGACGGGCATGGACGCCAAGCGCATCCGCCGCTCGCTCGACAAGGCCAAGGTGAACCTGCTCGTGGCCGACAGCGACAGCCGCTACGTCTACGCATCGGGGGCGGCGCTGGCCTATTTCCAGCAGCATGCAGCCGAAATCCGCAAGAACAGCCCCGATTTCTCGCCGGACAAGGTCATCGGCTGCTCGCGGGAGGACATGCGCCGCTTCCTGCGCATCGACAAGGTGACGCAGGTTCAGGATGGCGACGGCTACACGGTCCGCACCAGCTTCGGCGACCGCACCGTCGATCTCGGGGCCGTGCCGGTCCTCGACGACAGGGGCCAGTACATCGGCGCGACCGTCGAATGGCGGGACGTGACGGACGAGCTGAGGACCGCCGGCGAGGTCGCCGACATGGTCAAGGCGGCGGCTGAAGGCGATTTCGCCAGGCGCATCCCGCTCGAGGGCAAGGTCGGCCCGATCCGCGAGATCGGCGCGGGCTTCAACCAAGTGAGCGAGGCCGTCGAGACCTCGATCGGCGCGATCCGCCAGGCGATCGAGCACCTGTCCAGGGGGGATTTGACCTACCGGATGCAGGAGCGGCTGATCGGCTCGTTCGAGGAGCTGCAGGGCCATGTCGAGCAGACCTTCGAGCGGTTGACGGAGACCATGACGACGATCCAGTCGACGGCGGAGGAGGTCGCCAACGCGGCGTCCGAGATCAATGCCGGCTCGACCGACCTCGCCAAGCGCACCGAACAGCAGGCCACCAGCCTCGAGGAGACGGCGGCGACCACCGAGGAACTCGCGGCATCGGTCAAGCAGACGGCGGAGAGCTCCCGCCGGGCGACGGGACTGGCCGAGGACGCCAGCGGCATCGCCGCGCGCGGCGGCGCCATCGCCACCGAGGCCGTCGATGCGATCGGCCGCATCGAGAAGGCCTCGCAGCAGATCACCGAGATCGTGGGCGTGATCGACGACATCGCCTTCCAGACCAATCTGCTGGCGCTGAACGCGGCGGTCGAGGCTGCACGCGCCGGGGAGGCCGGCAAGGGCTTCGCGGTCGTGGCGTCCGAGGTGCGCACGCTGGCGCAGCGCTCGGGGCAGGCGGCGAAGGACATCAAGGGTCTGATCGCCAATTCGGGCGAGCAGGTCGCGGACGGCGTGAAGCTCGTCCACCAGGCCGGCGAGGCGCTGCATCAGATCGTCGACGCGGCGCGCAAGGTGGCGGGAACCGTCTCCGACATCTCCTCCGCGACGGCCGAGCAGGCCAACGGCATCGAGGAGATGAGCCAGACCGTGGCGCATCTCGACGAGATGACCCAGCAGAACGCCGCCATGGCCGAGCAGAGCGCCGCCGCGGCGGACGGCCTCGAGCAGCAGATCGCGACGCTGCGCAACCTCGTCGCGACGTTCAAGACCCATGCGGGGCCGGCCTCCGCCGCCGGGGCGCAGCAGGGCCATGCGCCTGCGGCGGCGCGTGGCAAGGCCGAGCCGAAGCTGCTTCAGTCGCTGGTGAAGGCCGCTTTCGCCGAAAAGGCGTCTGGCTCGCCGCAGCCTGCCGCCCCGTCCACGCGCGATGGCTGGAACGCCAAGCCGCCGGCCCGGCGCAAACAGGCCGCGAGCCACGGCGCCGCCGGCAACTGGTCGGAATTCTGAGCCATGGCCCAGGCTTCCAGCGCCCATTTCGCCCAGGCAGGGCCGGACCTCGCCCTGAGCGATGCCGACCTCCGCTTCGTGGCCGGCATCGTGCACGCCAAGTCCGGCATCGTGATCCGCGACAACAAGTCGGCCATGGCGCGCGGCCGGCTCGGGCGCCGGATCAAGGCGCTCGGGCTCGGCTCGATCCAGGACTATCTCGCGCTGCTGAAGTCGCCGGCGCTCGACCGCGAACTGCCCGAACTCATCAACGCGCTGACCACGAATCACACCGCCTTCTTCCGCGAGCGGCACCATTTCGATCATCTCGCGGCGGATGTGCTCCCGCGGCTCATGGGCTCGGGCGCGCGCCGCATCCGCATCTGGTCGGCGGCGTGCTCATCGGGGGAGGAGGCCTACTCGGCCGCAGCCCTGCTGGCCAAGGCCTTGAAGGGCGCATCGCATGACGCGCGCATCCTGGCGACCGACCTCGACACCGACATCGTGGCGCGGGCGACGGCCGGCGAATATGCCGACGAGACCATTGCCCGCGCGCCGGCCGATCTCGCGCCCCTGCTGCGCGCCACGCCGAGCCGGCCCGGCCATCAGGTCGTCGGGGAGGAGCTGCGCCGGCTGGTGACCTGCCGCACGCTCAACCTGCTGGAGGAGTGGCCATTTCGCGGCCCGTTCGACGCGATCTTCTGCCGGAACGTGATGATCTACTTCGACCAGCCGACGAAGCGCACGCTGATCGACCGGCTCGCCCGCATGCTGACGCCGGGCGGCACGCTGTTCATCGGCCACTCCGAGTCGCTCGGGCCGCATCACCCGATGCTGAAGCCGACGGGACGCACCACCTACACCAGGATCGGGACCGACCATGCCTGAAGCGGCCCTGTCCGGCGCGCGCCCGTCCCGCGCCTATTTCGACTCGCGCTTCGACGCGATGGTGCAGCCCGTCGCGCCGGGCGCCCACGCGATCTCCGGGGCGCAGAACGAGATGCTGTCGACCGTGCTGGGCTCCTGCATCGCGGTGTGCCTGCGCGACGAGAAGCGCCGGCTTGGCGGGCTCAACCATTTCATGCTGCCGGCGATGGCGGATGGCGGACCCCAGACGGCGCGCGACGCCATGCTCTACGGCGACACCGCGATGGAGGTCCTGATCAACGCGCTGATGCGCGCGGGCTGCGACCGGCGCAACCTTGAGGCCAAGGTGTTCGGCGGCGCCCGCATCTCGGCGGCCTTCGACCAGTCGCCGATCGGCGACCGCAACGCGCGCTTCGCCCTCGATTTCCTGTCGCAGGAGCAGATTACGGTCCGCTCGCGCGACACGGGCGGCACCAGCCCGCGCCGGGTGCTGTTCGAGCCCTGGACCGGCCGGGCGCTGGTGCAGCACATCGACCCGCTCGCGAGCGCCGAGGTGGCGCGCGAGGAGGCGCGCCATCAGGCCGCGATCTCGGTCAGGCGCACCTCGTCCTCGGTGGAGTTGTTCTGATGCCCGCGTCCATCAACGTTCTGATCTGCGACGACCAGGCCACGATCCGGCAACTCATGCGGCTGCTGCTCGGCACGCTCGACGATGTGGGCGCCATCGCCGAGGCGGCCGATGCCGAAGGCGCCTGGGAGCGCATGGCGCAGGGCGGCATCGACCTGGTCCTGCTCGACCTCGAGCTGCCGGGCCGCGACGGCTTCGCGCTGCTCGAGCGGCTGATGCGCGAGGCGCCGGCGCCGGTGCTGATGATCTCGGGCTCTGCCCGGCCCGTTCCCGAACTCGAGGCGCGGGCGCGGGCGCTCGGCGCCATCGGCTTCCTGCGCAAGCCCGACGGCGTGACAACGACGCACGAGGCGCTGCTCGGGCAGCTGGCCGAGAGGATCGCGGCGCTGGCCGCGGCGCAGCGCCAGCCTGCCGCGCGGCCGGCGACAGCCGACAGGGCCGGCGCCGGGCAAGGGCCCCTGATCGTCATCGGCGCGTCCACGGGCGGCGTCGTCGCGGTGACCGAGGTGCTGAGGCGGGTGCCGCAGGGGCTCGCGCCGATCCTCGTGACGCAGCACATGCTGCCGGGCTACGCCGACGGCTTCGCGGCGCGCCTCGCGCTCGCAACAAGCCACCCGGCCCGGGTGGCGTGCGGCGGGGAGCCGCTGACGCGGGACAGCGTCCTGATCGCGCCGAGCGACAAGCATCTGGCGGTGCGCCGGCGGGGGCCGAACCTCTATGCGGAGCTCGACGAGTCCGGAAAGGTCGCCGGCCACCGGCCATCCTGCGACCGGCTCTTCCAGTCCGCCGCGCGGGCGGCCGGAGCCGATGTGATCGGGGTAATCCTGACGGGCATGGGCCGGGACGGCGCGGAGGGCCTGCTCTCGCTGCGCCGCGCCGGGGCCCGCACGCTGGCGCAGGACGCCGCCAGCTGCGTCGTGTTCGGCATGCCAAAGGCGGCGCTGGAGCTGGGCGGGGCCGAGCGCCAGGTGCCGCTCGGCCGCATCGGCGCCGAGATCGTGAGCCTTATCGAAAACTGGCCGGACAAGCGCGCCGGCGCCGCACGCCTGGAGACATTGTCATGAAGCCGATCGAACAGTTCGAAGTGCTGGTGGTGGACGACCAGAAAAGCATGCGCGAGCTCGCCATGCTCCAGCTCTACAAGGTGGGCTTCCGGCGCATCCACGAGGCCATCAATGGTTCGTCGGCAAAAGACCTGGTCGTCGCCAGGCAGTACGACCTCGTGATGCTCGACTGGAACCTCGGCGACACCAACGGGCTGGAGGTGCTGAAGTTCATCCGCGCCACGCCGCTGAACAAGGCGACGTGCGTTCTGATCGCCACCGGCGAGAACAAGCTCAGCAACGTGCAGAGCGCCATGACGGCCGGGGCCAGCAACTACATCACCAAGCCCTACAACGATCTTGACCTGAGAGCGCGGCTGGAGCGGGCGCTGATGCGGCGGCTGGGCGAGGCGGCCTGAGGCTCAGGCCGGGCCCGGTCCGTCAGGCGTGCCGGGATCGGCCGCGCTCGCGGCGCGGTGCATCCGCGCCATGGATTCGACGAGGTCCGTGATCTGCCGGCGCACGCGGCTGTCGGCGATCGAGATGAAGGCCCGGGCGAGCTGCTGGCCGTCCGGCATGGCGACCATGCGGTGCACGAAGGCGGCGGCGGGCGTCTCGCCCTCTTCGGGCGCCGCGATATCGGCGGAGCCTTCGAAGAAGAAGGAGATCGGGACCTCGAGAGCCCTGGCGACAAGCTGGAGGCGGGCGGGGCCGATCCGGCTCACGCCCTTCTCGTATTTCTGGATCTGCTGGAACGACACGCCGAGGGCTGCCGCCAGCTCCTTCTGGGTCAGCCCGTTCAGCAGGCGGCGCATCCGCATGCGCGATCCGACGAAGGCGTCGACTGGCTGTCTGCTGCGCATCGGCTTCTCCTCCTGGCGGCCAGCCTGCCGTCCAGGCCGTTCACGGACGGTTAACCACGTTGCAGCCGCGCCGGAGCATAGCCCAGCGGCAGGCCCGCTGGCGCCAGCATGCCGTAGAGCGGGACCTCCGGAAGGGCCGCGGCCAGCACGTCGCGGGCCGCGACGAGCCGGGCAACGTCGATGCCGGTGTCGACGCCCATCGCCTCGAACATGAAGACGAGGTCCTCGGTCGCGACATTGCCCGAGGCGCCGGGCGCATGGGGGCAGCCCCCGAGGCCGGCCAGCGAGGAGTCGAACGCGCGGACGCCCGCCTCATAGGCCGCGAGGTTGTTGGCGAGGCCCAGCCCGCGCGTGTTGTGCATGTGGGCCGCGCCGCAGCGCTCACCGATCTCGGCGATGAGGCGCGTGAAGAGCCGGCGCGTCTGCGCCGGGTTGCCCATGCCCGTCGTATCGGAGAGGCCGGTGAAGTCGGCGCCGGCACGGGCCAGCGTCACGGCGAGGCGGATCACCTCATCCTCGTCGACCGCGCCGGCGATGGTGCAGCCGAAGGCCACCGAGACGTTGGCCTCCACGGGCACGTGAGGCGCGCGCTCGTTCCGCATCCGGACGATGTGGCCGACCTCCTCGACCATGTCGGCGCGGGTCCTGCGGACATTGGCGAGCGAATGCTCCTCGGTGGCGGAGACCGGGATCGTGAGCTTGTGCGCGCCGGCTGCGATGGCAGCTTCCGCCCCGCGCAGGTTGGGCACCAGCGCGAGCACGGTCAGCCCCTGCAGCTTCAGCGAGCCGGCCACCACCTCGGCCGCGTCCGCCATCTGCGGCATCAGCTTCGGCGGCACGAAGGAGCAGACCTCAATCTCCGAGACGCCCGCCGCATGCATGGCGCCGATCCAGGCGAGCTTGTCCTTCGTCGGCATGACCTCGCGGATGATCTGCAGCCCGTCGCGCGGGCCGCATTCGCTGATCAGGACGTCAGGCTGCGCCACGTCCGCCGCCGCCTCAGGCCGCCCTGCGGGCGCGCGGGGCGACAAGGCCCTTCTTGACGAGGGTCTCGGCGATCTGGATGGCGTTGAGCGCCGCGCCCTTGCGCAGATTGTCCGAGACGCACCAGAAGCTCAGGCCATTGTCGATCGTCGAGTCCTCGCGGATGCGGGAAACGTAGGTGGCGTCCTCGCCGGCGCTCTCGTGGGGCGTGGCGTAGCCGCCGTTCTCGCGCTTGTCGATGACCATCACGCCGGGGGCCGAGCGCAGGATGGCGCGAGCCTCGTCGGCCGTCACCGGCTGCTCGAACTCAACGTTCACGGCTTCGGAATGGCCGACGAAGACCGGCACGCGCACGCAGGTGGCGGTGAGCTTGATCTTCGGGTCGAGGATCTTCTTGGTCTCGACCATCATCTTCCACTCTTCCTTCGTGTAGCCATCCTCCATGAAGACATCGATGTGGGGGATGACGTTGAAGGCGATGCGCTTGGTGAACGTCTTCACCTCCGCGCCGCCGAGCGAGTAGATGGCCTTGGTCTGGCGGTCGAGCTCGTCCATGCCGTCCTTGCCGGCGCCGGACACGGACTGGTAGGTCGCGACCACCACCCGCTTGATTCCGAAGCGGTCATGCAGCGGCTTGAGCACCACGACGAGCTGCGCCGTCGAGCAGTTCGGGTTGGCGATGATGTTCTTCTTGGTAAAGCCGGCCAGCGCGTCGGCGTTGACCTCGGGCACGACGAGCGGAACGTCCGGGTCGTAGCGCCAGGCCGAGGAGTTGTCGATCACGACGCAGCCCTGGGCCGCGATCTTCGGAGACCACTGCTTCGAGACCTCGCCGCCGGCCGACATCAGGCAGATGTCGGTGTCGGAGAAGTCGTAATGGTCGAGCACCTTGCACTTGAGGATGCGGTCCCCGAACGACACGTCCGTCCCGATGGAGCGGGCCGAGGCGAGCGCCACGACCTCGTCGACGGGAAATGCGCGCTCGGCGAGAATCGAGAGCATTTCCCGACCCACATTGCCGGTGGCTCCCGCGATGGCGACCTTGAAACCCATGATGGCTTGACCTTCTGATCCTGATCGGTTCCCCCGGATGGCCCTGCGGATCGATCCGTCAGGCCTGGCCCTCTTTGGTCCCCGACGGGGGAAGGCCCGGAGCGAGGAAAGGCGTCAGCGCGTCACGCCGGTTTTGCCGGCGCGCGTTTTCGTCGTCGTTTTCGTCGTGGTGACGGTGGCGAGGCGAACGGAACGCATGCGAGTGACGTGATCCTGCGAAGGCGCGGCCGGAAGAGGTCCGCGTCCGGTTGTGGAACACCAAGCGCGGCAAAAAGTCAATCGCGCCGCAGCCGACCGGCCCGCCGCGGCAATCAGCCTCTGGTCGGCGTCAGGCGCGCCTGGCGGCCAGCGCCGCGCCCTCCACCAGGCTCGCGAACTTTGCCCAGACGATGTCGGGGTCCACCGTGCCGAAGCCGGCGAAGGTGGAGAAGCCGCAATCGGTGCCGGCGATGACGCGCTCCTTGCCGACGATCGAGACGTAGCGCTCGAGGCGCTGGGCGACCAGTTCGGGATGCTCGACGAAGTTGGTGGTCGAGTCGAGGCAGCCGGGGATCAGCACGTAATCGTCCGGCGTCCTGACCTCGTTCCACACCGTCCATTCATGGGCGTGGCGCGGGTTGGCGCCCTCGAACAGCAGGGCGCGGGGCTTGGCCCTGAGCAGGGCCGGCAGGACGGCGGCGAGCGCGATGTCGCGCGTGTGCGGGCCCTCGTAATTGCCCCAGCAGACATGCATGCGCACGCGGTCGCCGGGCACGTTGCGCAGGCCGTGGTTCAGCGCCTCGATGTGGATTTCGGCGCGGCGCAGGAACTCCTCCTCCGTCATGTCGCGGTAGAGCATGTGGCGGCCGAGGCCGAGATCGGGCGCGTCGATCTGCAGGATCAGCCCGGCCGCGACGATGGCCTCGTACTCGGCGCTCATCGCGTCGGCGAGGTCGAACAGGTAGCTGTCGAGGTCCTTGTGATGGTCGGAGGGCTGGAACAGGGCGATGACGCCGGGGCTCGCCGAATTCATGAAGCCCTCGGCATAGCCGGCCGCGGCCATGCCCGCCTTCATCGCGGCGATGTCCTTGTGGAGCGGCTCGAGGTTCTTGACCTTGATCGGCCCGACGCAGCGCGGGCGGCGGTATTGCGGCGTGCCGCCCGCCTTGGCCAGTCGGTCGAGGTAGCCCGGATAATCGGCGAGATCGGCGGGCGGGCGGCGCGGGCTGTCGCCCTCGAAGCCCGT
>JAIXZF010000455.1 GCA_027489835.1 Hyphomicrobiales bacterium | reverse complement strand
TGACCCTGCTTTGTCGGTGCCCTCCATGATCCTTTCAGACCACGCCGAACCCGGTTCCGCCCTTGCCGCAGGCACGGCCAACGGCGTCGAGGCCTTCATGCTCGAGAACGGGCTGCAGGTCGTCGTCATTCCCGATCGGCGCGCGCCCGTCGTCACCCACATGGTCTGGTACCGCAACGGCTCCGCCGACGATCCGGTGGGCAAGTCGGGCATCGCGCATTTCCTCGAGCATCTGATGTTCAAGGGCACGGAGCGCTATCCCGCCGGCGCCTTCTCCAAGACGCTCGCTGCGCTCGGCGGGCAGGAGAACGCCTTCACCTCCTATGACTACACCGCCTATTACCAGCGCGTCGCCAAGGAGCATCTGGCGGCGGTGATGGATTACGAGGCCGACCGGATGACCGGCCTCGCTTTCGACGAGGCGGTGGTGGCGCCCGAGCGCGACGTCGTCCTCGAAGAGCGCCGGATGCGGGTCGATTCCGACCCCGGCGCCCAGCTCTCCGAGGAGATGACGGCCGCGTTGTTCATGCACCATCCCTACGGGCTGCCGATCATCGGCTGGGAACACGAGATCGCCGGCCTCGTCCACGCCGATGCCTTTTCCTACTACCGGAGCTTCTACACCCCGGACAACGCCATCCTCGTGGTGGCGGGCGACGTCGAGCCGGCCGAGGTGAGGAAGCTGGCCCAGCGCATCTACGGCGCCGTCGCGCCGACCGGGGCGAAGCCGGCGCGCAGCAGGCTCATCGAGCCGCCGGCCCGCGCCTCGCGCACCATCACGGTGGCGGATGAGCGCGTGCGCCAGCCCATGCTGCACCGCCAGTTCGTGGCCCCAAGCTATGGTTCGGCCGAAGGCGACGAGGCCTTCGCCCTCGATCTCGCCCTCGACATCATGGGCGGGGGCGCGACCTCGCGGCTGTATCGCGAACTGGTCGTGGAGCGCGGCGTCGCGGCCCATCTCGGCGGATCCTACTGGGGCACCATGCTCGATTCGGGCCGCATCTCGATCAGCGCGGTGCCCAACCAGAGCGTCACGCTCGAGGCGCTCGATCAGGCCCTGAACGAGGCGGTGGAGCGCTTTCTCGTCAGCGGCCCGACCGAAGCCGAACTCAACCGCTCGCGCACGCGGCTCGTGGCCGACACGATCTACCAGCGCGACAGCCAGTCCAGCCTCGCGCGGCTCTACGGCTCCTCCTTCGCCATCGGCTATTCCATCGACGACATCGAGGGCTGGCCGAAGCGGCTCGCTACGGTGACGGCCGCCGCCGTGACCGAGGCAGCGCGCAAGCACATCGACATGAAGCGCGGCGTCGCTGGCCGTCTCGCCAGCGCCTGACCACGATCCCGAACGAGAGCCGCGCCCGCGCGGCGATGGATGGCCCATGACCCTGACCCTGACTGCCGGCCCCCGCATCCGCACCGTCACCGCCCGCTGCGGCGTGACGGCCTGGCTTGTCGAGGACCGTCACCTGCCGCTGATCGCGATGGATTTCGCCTTCATGCACGGCGCCAGCCACGATCCCGCCGGCAAGGCGGGCGCGCTGCATCTCGTCTCCGGGCTGCTCGATGAAGGCGCCGGCGACATGGATGCCGAGGCGTTCCACAACGCGATGGCCGACAAGGCGATCGAAATCGGCTTCTCGGTCGACCGCGACGATTTCCGCGGCTCTCTGAAGACGCTGAGCGAGAACCGCGACGAGGCGTTCCGGCTCCTCGCGCTCGCGGTGCAGAAGCCCCGCTTCGACGAGGATGCCGTGACCCGCGTCAAGGCCCAGGTTAGCGCCGGCCTCCGCCGCGAACAGCAGGACCCCGATTCGATCGCGCGCCGCGCCTTCGCGAGCACCGCCTTTGCCGGTCATCCCTACTCCTTCCAGGCGCGCGGCTCTCTCGACAGCGTGGCCGCCGCCACCTCGAACGATTTCCGCGACCTGACGCGCCGGCTGTTCAACCGCGCTTCGCTGCGCGTCGTGGCCGTGGGAGACATCGGCGAGGCGGAGCTATCCGAGCGCCTCGATCAGGTCTTCGGCCCGCTCGCCGCCGAGGCCGACGTCGCGCCGGTGCCCCCCGCCGCCATGGGCGGGCTCGGCCGCATCGAGATCATCGAGATGCCGGTGCCGCAGACGGCCCTGTATTACGGCGCGCCCGGCATCGCCCGCCACGACCCGGATTTCATTGCGGCCGAGATCGTCAACCACGTGCTCGGCGGCTCGGCCTTCACCTCGCGCCTGTTCATGGAGGTGCGCGAGAAGCGCGGCCTCGCCTATGGCGTCTGGAGCGCGCTGGCGCCCCTGCGGCGCGCGGCCTTCCACTCGGGCGGCACGGCCACGAAGAACGACCGCGTCGCCGAATCGCTCGAGGTGATGCGCGCCGAGATGAAGTCGCTCGCCGACCATGGCCCGACCGAGCGGGAGCTTGAGGAGGCCAAGGACTATCTGGTCGGCTCCTTCCCGCTGCGCTTCGATACCTCCAGCAAGATCTCGAGCCAGCTCCTGTCCTTCGCGGTCAACGACCTCGGCATCGACTACACCGCGCGCCGCAACGACCTGTTCAGGGCTGTGACGATCGAGGATGCCCGCCGCGCGGCGAAGCGCCTTTATGGCGAAGGCTCGCTGCTCGTCGTCGCAGTGGGCCAGCCCGTCGGCCTCGCCTGAGCCATGGCGGTCCGCCGGCTCGATCCTGTCCTCGTCGATCAGATCGCGGCGGGCGAGGTCATCGAGCGGCCGGCCGCGGCGGTCAAGGAACTGGTCGAGAACGCGCTGGACGCCGGCGCGACCGCCATCGACATCGCCATCGAGGCAGGGGGCCGCCGGCTGATCCGCGTCGTCGACGACGGCGCCGGGATGAGCCCGGACGACCTCGCCCTGGCGGTGGAACGCCACGCCACCTCGAAGCTGCCCGCCGGCGACCTGTTCGCCATCGAGACGCTGGGCTTCCGGGGCGAGGCGCTGCCCTCGATCGGCTCGGTCGCGCGGCTCGACATCGTGACACGCCAGGCGGACGCCCCGCAGGGCGCTGCGATCACCGTCGAGGCCGGGGCCAAGGGCGCCGTCCGCCCCGCCGCTGCCGCCAAAGGCACCCGCATCGAGGTGACGGAGCTTTTCCAGGCCGTGCCGGCGCGGCTGAAATTCCTGAAATCCGACCGCTCCGAGGCGCTGGCCGTGGCCGAGGCCGTCCGCCGCCTCGCGCTTTGTCACCCCGAGGTGCGCTTCGCCCTCGTCGGCGACAACCTCACGCCCTTCACGCTCCCGCGCGAAGCGCCGGGCGAAGCAGGCCGGCTCGCGCGACTGGCCCGCATCCTTGGCCGCGACTTCCCCGACAACGCCGTGGCGCTTGCCGCCGAGCGCGAGGGCGTACGCCTGCATGGCCATGTCGGACTGCCGACTTTCCACCGCGGCAATGCCGGCGCCATCCATCTCGCCGTCAATGGCCGGCCCGTGCGCGACCGGCTTTTGCTGTCGGCGGTGCGCGGCGCCTATGCCGACGTCCTGCCCTCGGACCGCTATCCCGTGCTGGCCCTGCATGTGGATTGCGAACCGCGGCAGGTCGACGTCAATGTCCATCCGGCCAAGAGCGAGGTGCGCTTCCGCGATGCGGCGCTGGTGCGGGGGCTGGTGGTTGGCTCGGTCCGCGAGGCCCTCGCGCGCGCCGGCCACCGCGCCTCCACCACGGGCGGCGAGCGCACCCTCGATGCGATGAGAGCGCTGTTCCAGCCGCGGCAGGCGCCCGTCAGCTTCGGCTGGAACGGGGCCCGCGCCATGCCGTCGCCGACACTGGACATGGCGAACGGCGCCGGAGCTTCGGGCTTTGGGGAGGCAGGGCAGGCGGACTTCACCCATTTCGCCGCGCCGTCCGCCGATGCGCTGCCCGGCGAGCCCGCGTCCGGGGAGGCTGCCCGCTATCCGCTCGGCGCGGCGCGGGCCCAGCTTCATGCCACCTACATCATCGCCCAGACGGCGGACGGCGTCGTCATCGTCGATCAGCACGCCGCCCATGAGCGGCTCGTCTATGAGCGCATGAAGGCCGCCCGCGCCGCGCGCGGCGTGCCCCGCCAGATGCTGCTGGTGCCGGAGGTCGTCGAGCTCGACCCGGTCGATGCCGACCGGCTGGCGGCCG
The DNA here is from genome assembly GCA_027489835.1 of Hyphomicrobiales bacterium. Taxonomy (GTDB): domain Bacteria; phylum Pseudomonadota; class Alphaproteobacteria; order Rhizobiales; family Beijerinckiaceae; genus Allobosea. The sequence continues at coordinate 642 of JAIXZF010000455.1, read as the reverse complement.
CCGCATCCGACCTCGAAAGCCTTGGCCTGGTGCTGGAGGCCTTCGGGCCTGGCGCGGTGCTGGTGCGCGAGACGCCGGCCGACCTCGCCGGAGGTGACATGCAGCGCCTGGTGCGCGACGTGGCCGATGCCCTGGCCGAAAGCGGGGAGGCCAGCGAGCTGTCGGGACGGCTCGACCATATCCTGGCGACCATGGCTTGCCACCACTCGGTCCGCGCCGGCCGCCGGCTCAGGCCCGAGGAGATGGACGCGCTGCTGCGGGAGATGGAGGCCACGCCCTTCTCGGGCCAGTGCAACCATGGCCGCCCGACCTATGTCGAGCTGAAGCTGAGCGACATCGAGCGGCTGTTCGGACGCAAGTGAGGCTGATGGCGGCCGGCCTCAGCTCAGGCCCATCAGGTCATGCGCATATTTGAGCGCGATCGCCAGCGCCGACACGGCCGTCGCCAGCGCGGCGCGGCGGTTGAGCAGCTGCGAGCGCTTCATCGCCGTGACGATCCGGTTGAAGTCCTGCGCGTCGATGGTTTCCTTGAGGCTGATCCGGCGCACCGTCGCCCCCGAGGCCTTCCACCAAAGATACGCGGCCGCCAGCGCGCTCACGAGCGCCGCGGCATCGAGAAGGCGGGTCAGCATGGTCATGGAC
>JAIXZF010000208.1 GCA_027489835.1 Hyphomicrobiales bacterium | reverse complement strand
GGTGGCGGCGTCGAACAGCGCGCAGCAGACATCGGTGGCGTGGATCGCGCCGGTGTCGGCATCCTCGAGCTTGACGAGGCAGCAGCGCCCGCAGCCATCGCACAGGCTTTCCCACTGGGACGGGCTCATGCGCTCGAGCGTCGTCGTCTTCCAGAACGGTTCGTCCATCCACGTCTCCTCAAGCGCCGCGGCGCCAGTCAGGACCGGGCGCGGCGCAAGGGTGCGCAGCGCTGCGCGCGCGGCGCGATGGTCGTCATCCGCTCGGGCAACTGGTCCATGATATAGCGTCGCTGTCCGGGGTGCATGCCCATCCAGGCGCCGATCTCGCCGCCCGTGCGTCCGCAGCCGGCGCAGAAGCCGGTGGCCGCGTCGATCACGCAGACCTTGGTGCAGGGGGTTTCGATCGTCACGACCGGAGCCTCCGGGACGGCGCTCGCGGGTCAGGCCTGATGGCGGGCCCGGCGGGAGCGCGGCCGCGGGCTGGATTGTGTCCTGCACGAATCGTGGCGCGCTGTGAAGGCGCATCCGCGGCTCCGCTGCCAGGAGGTGGCGCTTCGCCGCGGCTCTGGCGTGGCCTCGACGCGCGGATCAGGCCTCGGGCGAGGGCCGTGCAGCGATGCGCGCCACCAGGCCGCCCGTCAGGTCCACGAGTTCGTCGGGCGTCAGGCGGAACACGGCATTCGGCGTGCCGGCCGCAGCCCAGATCACGTCCAGAGCCATGAGGGCATCGTCGATGAGGAGGATCGGCCGTGTGGCAAGGGCCACCGGCGGCACACCGCCGATGGCGAAGCCGGTGCGCTCACGCACGAATTCGGCGTCGGCGCGCCCGATCCGCTCCTCTAGCAAGTCCGCTACGGCATCCTCGTCGACGCGGTTCGCGCCCGAGGCCACGACCAGCACGAAGCGCCCGGTGCTCACGGTCCGGAAGACCAGCGACTTGGCGATCTGCGCGACCGTGCAGCCGATGGCGGCCGCGGCATCCGCCGCCGTCCGCGTCGAGGCGTCGAACTCCCACACCGGAAAGGACGGCCCCAGCGCCGCCTGCACCCTGAGCGCGCTCGGCGCTGTCGCCGGCTTCATCATGGCGAAGCTCTCCCTTGGCTCCGCTCAGGCCTGGCCGGGTCTGAGCGTGTAGAAGGCGTGCTGCCCGATCGTGTCCATGCGCTTGAGGCTGCACGCGCAGCGCGGGCGGACGCAATCGGCGCGGCGATGCGTCGAGGCGCCCGCATCCTCGTGACAGATTTGGCCGCTCGCCACGTCGGCGGCGATCTGCACCGCCACGCGCCGGGCGCTGGCGACGGCATCCTGGAACTTGACGACGCGGCAGCGCCCGCGGCCATCGCGCAGGCTCTCCCGCTGGGCCGGGCTCATCCGCTCGAGCATCGTGGTCTTCCAGGACGGCTCGGTCATGCGCGCCTCCGGCTGCGCCGGCCCGCGCGCCGCTCCGGCAGCGGCACGCTCAGCGCCAGCCGCTCATAGCTGTCGGTGGCATGCGGCAGCGCCATGGCGGCCACGAACTCGGCCTGGAACTCCGGCTCGATCGCGGTCTCGACCTTCTCGATCCGCCGCGCCAGAGCGGCGATCTCGGCCCGGGCCGCCTTGTTGACGAGCGCGATCCGCGCGCCATGGCCCGCCGCATTGCCGACCGCCTCCACCTGGCCGACCTCGCAGTCGGGCACGAGGCCGAGCACCAGCGCGTAGGCGGGGTCGATATGGCTGCCGAACGCGCCGGCGAGCTTGATCCGGTCGAGATGCTCGACGCCCATCCGCGCCATCAGCAGCTTGGCGCCGGCATGGAGCGCGGCCTTGGCGAGCTGGATGGCCCTGACGTCGTGCTGGGTGACGGCGATGCGCTGGCCGCCGGCCGCGGCTTCGCGGATCAGGTAGGTGAAGCTCCGGTGCTCGTCGCGAATGCGCGGGCTGCGCGCGGCGAGCGCCCCGTCGATCGCGCCGTCGCCCGTCAGGATGCCGGCCAGATACATCTCGGCCAGGGCCTCCACGATGCCCGAGCCGCAGATGCCGGTGACGCCGCGCGGCCCGACCGCTTCGTCGAAGCCCGGCTCGTCCGACCACAGCTCGCAGCCGATCACCTTGTAGCGCGGCTCGAGGCTGTCTCGGTCGATCCTCAGCCGCTCGATCGCGCCCGGCGCGGCGCGCTGGCCGGCCGTCAGCTGCGCGCCCTCGAAGGCCGGCCCCGTGGGAGACGAGCAGGCCATCAGCCGTCCGCGCGAGCCCAGCACGAGCTCGGCATTGGTGCCGACATCGACGATCAGCGTCATGGCGTCGTCGCGGTGCGGCGCCTCGGCCAGTACGACGGCGGCGGCGTCCGCGCCGACATGGCCGGCGATGCAGGGCAGGACATGGATCTTGGCCCCTGGCGCGATCCTCAGGCCGAGCTCCGCGGCGGGATGGTCGATCGGCCCGTCCCAGGCGAGCGCGAAGGGCGCGGCCCCCAGCTCCACCGGATCGATCCCGAGGAAGAGATGGTGCATCACCGGATTGCCGACCAGCGTCGCTTCCACGATCTCCCCGCGCGCGACGCCCGCCTCGGCGGCCACGGCGCCGACCAGCGCGTCGAGGCCCTCGCGGACTGCCCGCGTCAGCTCCGCCGCGCCGCCGGGGTTCAGCATGGCATGCGAGACCCGGCTCATCAGGTCCTCGCCGAAGCGGATCTGCGGGTTCATCGCGCCGCCCGAGGCCAGCACCGCGCCGGTCGTGAGGTCGCACAGATGCGCCGCGATGGTCGTGGAGCCGAGATCCACGGCGAGCCCCGCCATGCGCGTGACGACGCCGGGCCAGACCGCGACGATCTCGCGCCCTTCGCGGACCGCCGCCGTCACGAGGAATTCGCCCTGGCGCAGCGTCGCCTGCAGCCCCGTCAGCACGGACAGCGGCAGGGAGAGGCCGGAGAGGCCCCATTGCGCCTTGAGCGCCTCGATCAGCCTGAGCCCGTCGCTCGACGGGTCTTGCATGTCGGGCCGGCGCACCTCGACGGCATGGAGGGTGACCACGGGGTCGACCGCCACCGGCCGTTCGCTCGGCGCCTTGCGCACCACCTGCCGGTGGACCTGGCTGTCCTCCGGCACGTCGATGACGACATCGCCGCACAGGCGCGCCTGGCAGCCGAGCCGGCGTCCCGCCGCCAGCGGCCCGCGCCGGGCCTGATAGCGAGCCTCGACCTCGCCGGCCTCCGAGACATGGGCCGCGCGCGAGGTGATGCCGAGCCTCGCTTCCTCGCCCTCGCCGATCGCGATCTGGCAGCGTCCGCACAGCCCGCGTCCGCCGCAGACTGAATCGAGGTCGACGCCCAGGCTGCGCGCGGCGTCCAGCACGCTGACGCCGCTGGCGAAGCGCCCCCTTTTGCCCGATGGCGCGAACAGGACGAGATGGTCGCTCACCTCTCCTCGCCTCCGGCGAGCGCGAGCGCCTTCAGCCGTTCGGGCGGATAAGCGGCTTCGATCTCGGCGGCCTTGCGCGCCGCCTCGGCCTCGAGGTCGGCCCCGCAGGGCTCGGGCTCCCCGCGCCGCCAGCCGGCCAGATAGGCCTCGTCGCCGCTCGCTCCGCTCGCCATCGCGGCCCGGTCGATCGCCTCGACGAAGCGCAGGGGAAGTTCGCGCTTCGCCGAGGCGCGGCCGGCCCGGGCGATGACCTGCGCGGGGATCGCGCGCCAACTGATGACCGTGAGGTGTGACATGCCAGCTTCCAGCTATCGGTTTGGCGGCGGATTGCAAGACGGAGCCAGGACGGGGACTTCCGGCCGGCCGATCACCGCTCCGCGGCCGCATGGGCGCCGGATACGAACGCCGCCAGGCCGCCAAAGCCCGTCGCCCGCGTCTCGAGCGGTAGCCCCAGGCGCGCGGCGGCCGCCTCCGCCTTCGCCGACACCGCCGCGTCCGGGATTTGCGCCAGATGCACGACGCGCCGGTAATGGCCGAAGTAATCGTCCCTCAACGCGGGATGCCGGTCGAGGCCCAGCCCCTTCCAGACCAGCCGGTCGAAATGCCGCGCGAGATAGTCGGTCAGGAAGAAGGTCCCGATCTCGGCCTCCATCAGCGCGTCGAAATCCGCGATGCCGGCATAGAAGGCATAGCAATGCGCCCCCTCGATCCGCGCCACGCCCTCTTCGGCCAGCATGGCGTCGAGCGCCCCGCCCGTGCCGCAATCGCCGTAAAGGCACAGGATGTCCGCATAGCGCCCGCGCGCTGCCCTGATCCGGGCCCGCACCAGCGGCGTGATCCGCTCGGGCCGGTTGTGCAGGATGGCGGGCAGGCAGGCGATGTCGAGATGGTCGAGCCCGTTCAGCGCCTTGACCGCGACGAGCTCGCGCGCGAGCGCGCCGCAGGCGATGACGAGGGTGCGGCCCGCGCTCACGCCGCCTTGCGCTGGTGCAGCATCCGCTTGGCGGTCTCCACCGTCACCGCCGCGTCGCGGCAATAGGCATCGGCGCCGATCGCCTCGGCGAACTGCTCGTTCACCGGCGCCCCGCCGACGAATACGAGGTAGTCGCTGCGCAGGCCCTTGGCTTTCATCGTCTCGATCACGGTCTTCATGTAGGGCATGGTCGTGGTCAGCAGCGCCGACATGCCGAGAATGTCCGGCCGGTGGGCCTCCAGCGCGTCGAGGAAGGTCTCGACCGAGGTGTTGATGCCAAGATCAACCACCTCGAAGCCCGCGCCCTCCATCATCATGCAGACGAGGTTCTTGCCGATGTCGTGGATGTCGCCTTTGACCGTGCCGATGACCATCTTGCCGACCTTCGGAGCGCCGGTCTCCGCCAGCAGCGGCTTGAGGATGCCCATGCCCGCCTTCATGGCGTTGGCCGCCATCAGCACCTCCGGCACGAACAGGATCCCGTCGCGGAAGTCGACGCCGACGATCCGCATGCCTTCGACGAGGGCCTGGGTCAGGATGTCGTAGGGCGACCAGCCGCGCGCCAGCAGGATGTTCACGGCCTCGACGACCTCTTCCTTCAGGCCGTCATAGAGGTCGAGATGGACCTGCGCGACCAGTTCGCTGTCGGGCAGGGCGTCGAGATCGATGTCGTCGCTGGACAGGGGAGCCTCCTGAGGTCGCGGCTGCGACTGAAGCCGATATAGGGCGTCGAGATCAAGACATCACTAAACGACAGGGCAGCCCTGCGCTCATCGTGACGCCGCTCATGAAATCGTGAGTTGCGTCGTCGCGCCGCCTTCGCGAATCGGCAATTTTAAGGCAAGAAGGTGTCAGGCGCAGGGGCCCTGGCATGAAGGTTTCCGTCACGATCGAACGCAACGCGGCTGTGGAGTGGCCGACGCTGGCCCTGTTCGCGGTCATCTATGCCTCATGGCTGGGCCTCGTCGCCTTCCATGAGGCGTTGCCGATCTGGCTCTGGCTGCCGCTAGCGGCCTGGACAGGCGCCTGGTGGGGGTCCGCGCAACACGAGGCGCTGCATGGCCATCCCACCCGCATCCGCTGGCTGAACACGGCCCTCGCGACGCCGCCGATCTGGCTCTGGCTTCCCTTCGAGCGTTACCGGCACAGCCATTTGACCCATCATCGGGACGACCGGCTCACCGATCCGCTCGACGATCCCGAAAGCCGCTACTGGACGCCCGAAGGCTGGCGGGAGCTGGGGCCGATCGGCCAGGCGCTCGTCCGCGCGCAGACGCGCCTTCTCGGCCGGCTGCTGATCGGCCCGTTCTGGTCCATCGCGATGTTCTGGCGCACCGAAGCGTCCGCCCTGCTGGCCGGCGACCGCGAGAAGGCGAAGGTCTGGCTCCTGCACACCGTGTTCACGGCCGCGCTGCTGGCAGTGGCCATCGGCTGGTTCGGGCTCCCGCTCTGGCTCTATCTGCTCGGCTTCGTCTATGGCGGCACCGCGTTGGCGCTGGTCCGCTCCTTCGCCGAGCACAAGGCGCATGACGAGGTCGAGCGGCGCACGGCCATCGTCGAGGACACGCCCCTGTTCGGCCTGCTCTTCCTGCACAACAACCTGCACGTCGTGCACCACAAATGGCCGACCGTGCCTTGGTATCGGCTTCCCGCCCTGTACCGCGAGCATCGCGAGGCCATTCTCGCCGAGAATGGCGGCCTGCACTACAAGGGCTATGGCGAGGTCTTCCGCCGCTTCCTGCTCAGCGGCTATGACAGGCCCGTCCATCCGCTGGGCCGCGCCCCGGCGCGCGAGCCGGCTGGCGATCCGTGCCCTGCCATCGCTCCCGCTCCCGGCTCCAGCCGCACTCCTGCACCGGCAGGCAGCGAGGCGCGCCGGCAGGACCTCAGCCCGGCGTGAGGTAGCCTGCCTGCCTTGCCTCGGAGTCCCATGACAGCGTCTGGGCGAAGCTGTCCTGCGTGACGGGCTCGAAGCCGGTGATGAGCAGGTCGCGCGCCAGGGGGGCGAACCAGTCGCGGCGATGGGCGGCGGCGAAGGCCGCGCGCAGGCGATCCACCAGATCAGGGTTGCTGCCGGCGCCGGCGACGAAGGCCGGCATCGGCGCGGTCCCGGTCGAGGCCAGCACCTTGATCCCGGCCGTCAGCTCCGGCTTCCACCGTGCGATCAGCATGTGCCAGAAGCCGTCGAGCGGGCCGATGTCGATGCCGCCCGCCAGCACCTCGTCGAGGATGCGCCGGGCGGTCACCAGGTGGCCCGTCGTCGCGGCGTAGACGGAAGGGCGCTCCGCCGTCCGGTAAGCCATGAGGTGGTGGCGCAGGGCATTGAAGCCCGAATGCGAGTGCTCGACCGTCCAGCCCAGCCGGCCCCCGAAGCTGTCCTCCAGCCGCGTCCACAGGCTGTCGGCTCTGACGATCAGGTCGGAGCGGTAGACGGCGCGGCCCTCGGCCCAGGGCGCATCGGGGATGGGGCTGGCGAGAGGGATGACGTCCGCGATCCTGAGCGCGATCGGATAGCCGCACATGAAGACGCAGCCGAGGTCGGGACGGCGCCACAGATCCTCGAGCGGCTGCGGGGCGGGGTAGGGCACATAGTCGAAGCGCGCCCCCGCCTCCTCGGCCACATGCCCGATGATCCTGGCCCAGGCGGCTTCCGCCTCGGGCGTCACGGCGTACATGCGGGCGTTGGCGATCATTGGCGAGCCCGTCACGCGAAGCGCAGCCGCTGGCCGATGCCCAGCCGCTCGCCCTTGGCCAGCATGGCGTGGCCGAGCGCGATGTCGGAGAGCGACAGGCCCCGGTGCCAGAACAGGATGGTCTCGTCCGCGCGTTCGCGCCCCGGCTTCAGCCCGGCGACGATCTGGCCGAGTTCGGCATGCAGCGTGGCCTCGCTGAGCTTGCCGGCCTCGACATGGGCCCGGAGGGCGCCGAACTTGCCGCCCTTGCACTGGCCCCAATCGTCGACCACGAGCTTGGACATGATGTCGGTGAGCGACAGCTCCACCGCGCTCATCGTGCCGTAGGGCACCACGAAGGCGCCCGGCTTGATCCAGCTTGTCTCCAGCATCGGCGCCGGCTCGGGCAGCCGCGAGGCTTCCACCACGATATCGGCGCCCTCGACGCAGGAGCGCCAGTCGGCGGTGGCGATCACGGGCTTTCCGAGATCGCGCGACAGCCTGGCCGCGAAGCCCTCGCGGCTCTCGGGCCGACGCGAGTGGACGCGGATCTCGTCGAAGTCGAACAGGCGGTCGAGCAGCCTGACGTTCCAGTAGGCCGTGCCGCGCGCGCCGACATGGCCAAGGATCTTCGAGCCGCGCCGCGCGAGGTGCTTGGCCCCGATCGCGGTGATCGCGCCGGTCCGCATGTCGGTGATGCCGGACGCGTCGAGGATCGCCTTCGGCCGCCCGTCGAAACGGTCGAACAGCGTCAGCACCGCGAGTTCCGAGGGCAGGCCCTTCTGGTAATTGTCGACGAAATCGCCGACGACCTTCACCCCGGCCGCGTCGACCTCGCCGCCCAGCGAGCCCCGCAGCACGTTGAAATGCCCGCGCGCCACGCCCGGCTCGAGGTGCATGCGCGGCTCGATGACGGCTTCCCCGCGTCCCTGCACCGCCAGCGCGCTCTCGATGGCGGCCAGGATCTCGTCATCCGTGATCGCCAGCGCCTCGATGTCGAGGCGGTTGAGGTAGCTGATGTAGATCGGCGGCATCGCCTCATGGCCGGACATGGCGTTTCCTCATGCAAGCGGCAGCCGGCGCATCACGCCGGGCCGGTCGGGATCGTGGAACTTGTCGTAAGGCCCGTTCTCGCGGAACAGGCGGTGGCAGAAGGCGAGCTTGTCGGGGTCGAGCGTGACGCCGATGCCCGGGCCGGCGGGCACGGACACATGGTTGTCGCGCGGCCTGAACGGGCCTTCGGCGATGACGTCGAGCGGCTGCATGTGGAACAGCGACTGCGAGGGCTCGCGGATATGGGCATGGGCGGCCGCCAGATGCAGGTAGACCGCGCTGGCGATGCCGGAATCGCCCGAATAGCACCAGAAATCGAGGCCCATCCGCTCGCAGGCGCCAATGAAAGACAAGGTCCTGCCGATGCCGCCATGCACGTTCACATCGGTGCAGAAGGCATCGGGGACGCCGAGCGCGACGGCCTGCCTCAGATGCGGCGTATGCACGGAGAAAGGGATCGCCGTATGCTGGCGCAGCTTCGCCATGTCCTCGAGGCTGGCGACCGGATCTTCCCAGCAGCGGATGTCCAGCGGCTCGAGGCGCCGCGCGATGCGGCGCGCCTCGGTCAGCGAGTAGGCCTTGTTGGAATCAACGCGGAGCACAGCCTGCGGCCCCAGCGCCTCTCGCAGCAGGGCGACGGTGCGGATCGACGGCTCGGGGTCGCGCGTCGACAGCTTGCCCTCGAACATGGTGGTGCCGAAGCGCTCGCGCTGGCTCACGCAATAGTCGACCACCTGTTCGGGGCTGGCTTCCCCGCCCTTCCCGTCCCTGGCCTCGCGGAAGGCGAAGTAATCGGTGAAGGCGACACTCAGGCGGTGCGCGCCGCCGAACAGGTCGAAGAGCGGCCGGCCCCAGGCCTTGCCGCGAATGTCCCACAAGGCCATCTCGATCGCCCCGAAGGCGCGGATGGCGGCGAAGTCGACATCCGTGTTCACGCCGCGCCAGGACGGCAGGCAGAGCTCCTCCAGCGCGGTGATGTCGATCGGATCGCGCCCGATCAGCTTTGGCGCGAAGCTGTCCCTGATCAGCGCCGCGTTCGCGGGCGAGGGGCCCTCGCCGAGCCCGACGAGGCCGTCGCTGGTCTCGACCTCGACGATCGTCTTCGAGAAGCCCGCCAGCGAGCCGTAGGACCAAAGGTAGGGCGCTTCCAGCGGGATGTTCACCGGCGTGGCGCGGATGGCTGCGATCTTCAAGGGCCGTCTCCGACGTTGGGGCCGGCGAGGCGCGCGATCTCGTCGAGCAGGCCCTGCTCGACCGCGACCCCGTCGCGTTCCGCCAGGGCGCGGGCCGCGAGGCGCCGGTCGCCGGGCAGGCGCACGCCCTCCTGCGCCAGCATCGCGGATGCCAGATCCTCGACCCTCGACTGGAAGCCCGGGGCGAAGGCCTCGGGATCGAAGGCCACGAACAACTGCCCGACGCCCGGCGGCGGCCCGTCGGCGAGCGCATAGCGCGAGGCGTCGCGCGAGAGGTTCGCGCCTGTGAGCGCCGCAGCCAGCAGCTCGACCAGCAGCGCCACGCCCGCCCCCTTCGCCCCGCCGAAGGGAAGCATCGTGCCCTGCAGGGCGGCTTTGGGCTCGGTGGTCGGCCGGCCTGCCGCGTCGAGCGCCCAATCGGGCGGCAGAGCCTCCCCCCGCTGGGCCGCGGCCACAAGCGCGACCTTGGTGACGACGCTGCTCGCCTGGTCGATCACCAGCGGAGGGCCCTTCGCCCGCGGCGCGGCAAGGGCCATCGGGTTGGTGCCGAACAGCGCCGTGCGCCCGCCCCAGGGCGCGATGTTCGGTGGCGAATTGGTGACGGCCAGCGCGACGAGGCCCATCATCGCCAGATCCTCGACCGGATGGCCGAGGACGCCGATGGAGTAGGAGCGGCTGATCGAGAGACTCGCCGTCCCCAGCCGCCGGGCAGCCTCGGCCAAGGCCATCTTCCCCGTCTCGAAGGCAGGGTGCGCGAAGCCGTGGGCGGCGTCGACCAGCAGCGCCGCCGGCCGCGGCTGGCTCAGCCGCGGCTCGGCGCGCCCGTCGACCTTGCCGGAGCGCAGATGCGCCAGATAGGTCGGCAGGTATCCGAGCCCCACGCTGCCGATGCCGTCGGCCTCGGCGCGCCGGATCGCCGCCGCGACAGGCGCTGCCGCCGCTTCGCCAGCTCCCGCCGCCCTGAGCGCTGCGGCGGCCAGGCGTTCGATGGCATCAAGATCGAGCCTCGTCATCTCAGGCCGCGTCCGGCGGCTGGGCGAGGCCGGTCGCCAGCGGAAAATGGCAGCGGACGCGCCGCCCGCCTCCCGCCTCGCGCAGCGCCGGCGCCTCCCGCGCGCAGCGGGCGACGGCCTGCGGGCAGCGCGTGTGGAAGCGGCAGCCGGAGGGCGGGTTGACGACGCTGGGGATTTCGCCCTTCAGCACCGTGCGCGCGCGCCGCCGGGCCGGGTCGACGCTCGGATTGGTGGAGAGCAGCGCGGCGGAATAGGGATGGGCGGGGGCGGCGAACAGCGCCCGGGTCGGCGCTTCCTCGACGATCTGGCCGAGATACATTACCACCGTGCGGCCGGTGACGCGGCGCACGACGTTGAGGTTGTGGCTGACCATGAGGTAGGTCAGCCCGAACTCGGCCTGCAGGTCGAGCATCAGGTTGAGAAGGTCTCCCTGCACGGAGACGTCGAGCCCCGCCGTGGGCTCGTCGGCCACGATGATGTCCGGGTTGAGCACCAGCGCGCGCAGGATGGCGACGCGCCGGGCCTGTCCTCCGGAAATCTGGTGCGGGAACTTGTCCAGCGTGTTGGGCGGCAGACCGAGCCGCTGCAGCAGCGCCAGGATGCGCGCCCGTCCCTCGCCGAGGTCGAGCCCGTGGATCCGCAGCGGCTCCTCGAGCAGGCGGCCGATCCGCATGCGCGGGCTGAGCGAGGCCACGGCGTCCTGCAGCAGCATCTGCGCCTTGCGCCGGAAGGCGAGGGCGTCGCGGTCGATGAGGGCGTCGATCGCTTGGCCGCCGAGGCTGATCCGCCCCGCCGTGACGCGCTCGAGCCCCATCAGAGCCTTGCACAGCGTGGTCTTGCCCGAGCCCGATTCCCCCACCAGCCCGACGATCTCGCCGCGCCTGATGGCGAGGTCGATGCCGTCCAGCGCACGCACCCGTCCATTGTAGACGAGGCCGACATCCTCGAGGGCCAGCAGCGCGGGCGTGGCGGCGATTTCCGCTTCGGCCAGGGCCGCACCACCGCCCATGACGGCACCAATGTTCATGGCAGCACCTCGTCGGCGCGGATGCAGGCCGCGCGTCGGCCGGGCTCGAGCTCCATCAGCGGCGGCTGGCCCTGGAGGCACCGAGGCGCGGCGTGGGGGCAGCGCGGCGCGAACACGCAGCCGGTCAGCACGGTCAGAGGATCGGGCACGTCGCCCGGAATCGAGGCGAGCCGGCCCGAGGCGTCGTCGTCGATCTCGCAGTCGAGCAGGGCGCGCGTGTAAGGATGGCGCGGCCGCGCCAGCACCTCGGTGACGGGGCCGCTCTCGACGATGACGCCGCCATACATCACGCACAGATCGTCGCACAGCTCGGCCACCAGCCCCAGATGGTGCGAGATGAACACGATCGAGCCCGAGAAGCGCTGGCGCAGCTCGTCGAACAGCTCCACGATCTGCGCCTCCACCGTGGCGTCAAGCGCGGTGGTGGGCTCGTCGGCCAGCAGCAGGTCGGGCTGCGCCATCAGCGCCATCGCGATCATCACGCGCTGGCGCATGCCGCCGGAGAGCTGGTGCGGATAGGCGGCGAGCCTGAGCCTGGGGTCGGGGATGCCGACCGTCGCGAGCATCGCCTCGGCCTGCTTCAGTTCATCGGCGCGCCTGAGACCGGGCTCGCGCCGCCGCAGCACGTCGATCAGCTGCAAGCCGACCGTGAACAGCGGGTTGAGCGCCGTCATCGGGTCCTGGAAGATCATCGCGACGCGCCGGCCGCGTATGGCCTCCATCTCGGCCGGCGCCAGCGCCACGAGGTCGAGCCCGTCCAGCCGGATCTGGCCCGACAGCCGGCTGATGTTCGGTGGCAGCAGCCTCAGCATGGCCGAAGCCAGCGTCGACTTGCCGGAGCCCGACTCGCCGACTACGCCGAGGATTCGCCCGCGCCCGATGTCCAGCGACACGCCGCGCAGCAGATGCGCCGTCCCCCGCGAGGTGGAGGCGTCCACCACGAGGTCCTGGATGCTCACCATCGGCGCCGCCATCTCAGCGCTCCCGGTTCAGCCGCGGATCGGCTGCGTCGCGCAGGGCTTCCCCGAACAGCGTGAAGCCGAGCGTCGCCAGCACCAGCGCCACGCTGGAGACCAGCACCGGGATCCAGCTGTCGGACAGATACTGGTAGCCGTCCTGGATCAGCGTGCCCCAGCTCGACTGCGGGGGCCTGACGCCGAGCCCGAGGAAGGACAGCCCCGCCTCGATGGTGATGACGACCGGCACGTCCATCGAGGCCAGCACCAGCAGCGGCCCCACGATGTTGGGCAGCACATGGCTGGTCACGATCCTGAGGCTCGAGGCGCCGAGGATGCGCTCGGCCTCGAGGAAGGGCGCGCTCTTGAGCGTCAGCACCTGGGCCCGCGCCACCCGTCCGAATTGCGGGATCAGAGTGATCGCGACGATGAGCACGACCATCACGGTGGATGGGCCGAACACCGCCACGATGGCAAGGGCCAGGATCAGGCTGGGGAAGGACAGGATCACGTCGAAGATGATCAGGATGAAGCGCTCCCAGCGCGTCGGCAGATAGGCTGCCAGGATGCCGAGCGCGGTGCCGATGGTCAGCCCGGCGGAGATCGCCGCCAGGGCCACCGCCATCGCCACTGTCGCACCGTGCATCAGCCGGGAGGCGAGGTCGCGGCCCAGATGGTCGCTGCCGAGCCAGTGCCGCGCCGAGGGACCCGAGAAGCGGTTGAGCACGTCGATCGCGTCCGGATCATGGGGCGCGATGAAGGGCGCGAGCGCGGCGATGGCGATGATCGCGGCAACGATCAACAGGCCCACGAGGCCGGTGAAGCTGCGCGAGACGCGGGCCAGCACGCCGGCGACGCCGTCGCCAGACCGGATCGAGTCGCTCAGTCCGGCCATCATCGCGCGGCCCCGTCGCGCCGGATCCGGGGATCGATGGCCGAATAGCTGAGGTCCACGGCAAGGTTCACCAGAACGACGAGCACGACCATCACCAGCACCGCCCCCTGCACGACCGGGTAGTTGCGGGTGGAGATGCCCTCGTAGATGAGCCGGCCGATGCCCGGCCGCGCGAACACCACCTCGATGAACACGGCGTTGCCCAGCACCCGTCCGATGCCGAAGCCCAGCAGCGCAATGGCCGGGATGCAGGCGTTCTTGAGCGCGTATTTGTAGGTCACCAGCCGCTCGGCAATGCCGTAGGCGCGGGCGGTGCGGATGTAGGGCTCGCCCATCACCTCCAGCATCGAGGATCGCATGAGGCGCGCGAAATAGCCGGCCCAGCCGATCGCGATGGCGGCCGTCGGCAGGATCATGCGCTTGAACTCGTCCCAGAATTCGCCGCTGCGCGAGGCGCCCAGCACCGGCAGCCAGTCGAGCCAGATGGCGAAGATCAGCAAGAGGAAGATCGCCACGACGAAGCTCGGCATGGCGATGAACGCGACCGAGATGAAGGCCAGCCCCGAATCCATCCAGGAGCCGCGATGGGTCGCGGCATAGATGCCGAGCGGCACGCCGGCCGCCACCGCCACCGCGAGCGAGGCGAAGGTGAGGATGAGCGTGTAGGGCAGCACGTCCCGGATCATCGTCCAGACCGGCCGGCCCGACACGACGTCGACGCCGAGATCCCCCGTCGCCAGCGCCGAGAAGAAGCGCCAGAGCCTGATATGCACGGGCTGGTCGAGGCCCATGGCCGCGATAAAGCGCTGGGCCAGCTCGGGAGTCGCCTGCGGCCCCAGCAGCGTGCGCGCCGGATCGCCCGGCACCAGCGTGGTCAGCGCGAACAGCATCAGCATCGCGCCGAACACGATCAACACGGTCGTGACGAGGCGGCTCGCGAGATAGCGCGCCGTCTCGTTGGCGAACATCGGCGTGGCGACCGGGCCTTTCGCGTCAGGCAGCGGTGAAGTTGTCATACTGCCAGTCGAGCCAGCCTGGCAGTGCGGACGGCTTGAGCCAGCTGCGGTGGACCAGCATGTTGACCTCGTTGGTCAGCCACACAAAGGCGGCGCTCTCGTCCATCAGCTTCTGCGCGTCGATCGCCATCTGGCGGCGCTTGGCCCGGTCGAGTTCGCCGGCTGCCTCGTCGAACAGCTTGTCGAAGGCCGGGCTGTTCCAGCGTTGCCAGTTCCAGGTGCCGATCTGCGTTGAGCGGAACCATTGCATGATGAAGTTGGGATCGTGCTTGCCGTTGAAGCGCAGCAGGAAGAGATCGAGGTTCTTGCCGGTCTCGCCCTCGCCCGCGCTCCAGTAGGTCCCGCCTTCCTGCGTGTCGACGTCGATCGCGATGCCGACCTCGCGCAGCAGCGCCTGCGCCACCAGCGCCATGCTCTGGAAAGCGGGCTGGTTCAGGATGGTCAGGCGGAAGCGCAGGTTGGTCTGCCCGGCCTCGGCCAGCAGCTTGCGCGCCTCCGCGACGTTGCGGCGATAGACCGGCGCCTCCGACCAGTGCCCGAAGATCTGCGGCGGCAGCAGCGTGTTGAGCCGCGGCGCCTTGCCCGCATAGCCGGCGGCAAGCATCTGGTCGACATCGAGGGCGAGCCGGATGGCGCGGCGCACGCGGACATCCTGCAGCGGCCCCTTCTCGACGTTCATCCCCATCCAGACATAGGCGATCGAGGGCTGCTCGGTCACGGACAGGCCCTGCACGCTGCGCAGCGGCTCCGCCACCGAGGGCGACAGGATCGCGAAATCGATCTCGCCCGAGCGCAGGGCGAGGTCCGTGGTGCGGGGGTCGGAGATGGTGCGGATCACGATCTCCTCGAAGGCGGGGCGCGGGCCGGCATAGGTTGGGTTGCGCTTGAGCACCGCGCCGCGCTGGCGTTCATAGCCGGTGAGCGTGAACGGGCCGGAGCCGACGGGCTTGGTGGCGTAGCCGGAGCCGCCCGCCTCGACCGCCTTCTTCGAGACGATGCAGCCCGATCCGTCCGCGACGGCGATGTCCAGCAGGTTGGCGCGGGGCGCCTTGAGCACGATCCGGCCCGTCAGCTCGCCGGTGACCTCGACACGGTCGAGGTTGACCCAGTCGCCGCGGTAGGTCGAGGGCGTGCCGCCGGCTGCCGGCGGCAGGCCGATGCGCTCGAACGAGAACTTGACGTCCTCCGCCGTCATGGCGCCGAAGCCGTCCGTGAACATCTGGCCGGGCTTGAGGCGGAAGTCGACGGTGGTCGGCGAGGACTGCGTCACCTCGGCCGCGGCGTCAGGCTCGAGCTCGGCGGAATTCGGCTTCTGCTTCAGCAGGCGCTGATACACCGAGCGCATCACATTGGCGTCCCAGGGACCCGAGCGGAAGGCGGGATCGAAATTCGCGAGCTCGCGGTCGATGCGCACGTTGATGCTGGTGCGCGCCTGAGCGGCCGCCTCTCCCGGCAACCCTGCGGCCCCGGCAAGGCCCAGCGCGGAAGCGCCGGCCATCATCTCGCGTCGCGTCAGGCGGGTCGTCATGAGTTGTCCTCCGGTGGAGCGCGCCGCGACCCCATTCGCGGCGCTAGTGGAACCTGTCCTGCCCCATCGTCGGCTGAAACGGCGGCTGACGTAAAGGGGGCTCGGCAATAAAGCTGCGCTGCTTCGTCCAGCAATCCTTGTTCGTCCAGCAATCCTTGGGCCAACCCCTCAGGGCTGCGGCGCGGGAAGGCCTACCATGCCCGCGCGAAGGGCCGCGATCGCCTCGCGGTCCGCCAGCGCCTCGCGAGCGGCCATGACGTCGAGCCCGGTCTCGCGATCCGCGTGCAGCGTCGGCACCCGCCTGCGGATGGCGCCGTGC
>JAIXZF010000425.1 GCA_027489835.1 Hyphomicrobiales bacterium | reverse complement strand
GACTTCATGGTGGCGTAGAGCGGCAGCACCAGGAAGGGCAGCATGATGTGGACCATGCCGATGATGCTGGCGGTCAGGTTGTGCGCGAGCTGCAGCGGCGCGTCGATGATGCCGAGCGACAGCAGCGTGTTGTTGATCAGCCCGTTGCGCTGGAGCAGCACGAGCCAGGCATAGGTTCGGACCAGAACCGCCGTCCAGAACGGCAGCAGCACGCAGATCAGCAGCAGGTTGGCCGTGCCTTGCGGCTTGCGGCTCAGCCAGTAGGCCAGTGGATAGCCCAGCAGCACGCACAGCGCCGTGACCGCGGCGCTGATCTGGAAGGTGACGATGAAGGCCTCGACGTAGAGGTCGCCGCCGAGCCGCTGGTAGTTCTCGAGCGAGAGATCGCCGCCCCGGTCGAGGAAGGAGAGCGAGGACAGCCAGAACAGCGGCAGGAAGACGATGATGAGGATGAGCAGCGTCGCCGGCATGCTCAGCCCGATGAACTGCGCCCGCTCGCGCCGCTGCCCCCGGGCAAGCTCGTCGGCGTTGACCGCGATCGCGGCGCCCGCGCTCATGATGCCTGCTCCGCCAGCACGACCGTGTCGTCGCGGTGCAGGCCGAGCGCGATCGGGCTGCCGCTCTGCGGGATGCTCGCCTGCCCGGCGCGGCTGGTCGCGATGCGCACCGAGACCTCGCGGCCATCGCCGGCATCGATGATGAGCAGGACGGAGTCGCCCTGATAGATGGTCTGCCGGACGAGGCCGGAGATGATGTTGGTCTGGTCGTCGCCGCCGGCGTCGAGCTGGAGCAGCTCAGGCCTGATGACGAGCTGCAGCGGCCCGGTGCCCGCGGGCGTCGGCGTGGCGAGCTTCAGTTTCCGGCCTTGCAGGCTGACCCCGTCGCCGTCGCGCTGGACGGGCAGGAGAACGGTCTCGCCGATGAAATCCGCGACGAAGAGCGAGTTGGGGCGGCGATAGAGCGCCTTCGGCTCGTCGAGCTGGGCGATGCGGCCCTTGTTGATGACCGCGATGCGGTCCGACATGGTCAGCGCCTCGCGCTGGTCATGCGTGACGTAGACGATGGTGGCGTCGAGCTTCTGATGCAGCTGCTTGAGCTCGATCTGCATGTGCTCGCGCAGCTTCTTGTCGAGCGCCGACAAGGGCTCGTCCATCAGGATGATGCGCGGCTCGAACACCATGGCGCGGGCGAGGGCCACGCGCTGCTTCTGCCCGCCGGAGAGCTGGTTGATCCGCCGCTCGCCATAGCCCCCGAGCTTGACCATCTCGAGCGCTGCCTCGGCGCGCCTTTTCTGGTCGGCGGGCGTCACGCCCCTGATCTTGAGCGGGTAGGCGACGTTCTCCGCCACGCTCATGAACGGAAACAGCGCATAGCTCTGGAACACCATCCCGACCCCGCGCTTGTGCGGCGAGGTCGTGATCATTTCCTGCCCGCCGAAGCGGATTGAGCCGCTTTCGGGGCTGACGAACCCGGCCAGCGCCATCAGCAGCGTCGTCTTGCCGGAGCCCGAGGGCCCCAGCAGCGTCATGAACTCGCCGGGGCGGATGGCGATGGACACATCGTCGAGCACGCGCAGCTCGCCATAGGCCTTGACCAGATTGCTGACCGTGATCGGCAAGGATTGCGACGAAGCGGCGGCGACGGCCATAGCATGCGTCCTTTCGAGCGGCGCAGCGAATTGCAGCAGGCGAGAGCCCGGCCGGCCGACGCCATCGGGCGCCGGCCTAAACCGGAAGAAGCGATCAGCTGCGCTTCTGCTTGATGCGCTCGAACCGCTCGGTCAGGACATCGAGGCGGCCGACATAGAAGTTCGGATCGACCAGGAGCTGCTTGCCGATGTTGGTGGGGTGCGTGTTGACCTTCAGCGCCTCGGCTTCGGAGAGGATGCCTGTCTTGAAGGCGTTCGTGTTGACCGGCCCCAGCGGCATCGTCTTGGCCAGCCGGGCCTGCGGTTCCGGCTTGAGCAGCTCGTTGATCAGCCGCATCGCGTTCGCCTTGTTCGGCGCGCCGCGCGGGACCATCAGGGCGTCGATGTCCATCGTGCCGCCATCGAACTTGTAGTTGACCTTCTTGCCCGAGCCGATGACGCTTTCGACGCGGTTGTGGCCCATGTGGATGATGTCGACCTCGGCATCGCGCAGGAGCTGCGCCGACTGCGAGCCGCCGCGATACCAGACGGTGATGTGCGGCGCGATCTCCTCGAGCTTAGCCCAGGCCTTGTCCATGCCTTCCTTCGTGGCCAGCACCTTGTAGACGTCGGGAATCGCGACGCCCTGCGCCATGGTCGCGGCCTCGAGCGCGTAGTTGACCTGCTGCTGCAGCGAGCGCTTGCCGGGGAACTTCTTCACGTCCCAGAAATCGGCCCAGGTCGTCGGGCCGTTCTCGCCATAGGTCGAGGCCTGCCAGGCGATGACCTTGGTGAAGTTGACGAAGCCGACATAATGCGAGTTCACCAGCTCCTTCGGGATGCCGTCGGTGTTGATGACGCTGTAATCCAGCGGCTCCAGCGCGCTCTCGCGCTTCAGCGTCTCGGCGGTGGGCAGCTCCTGCTCGGTCACGTCCCAGACGACGCGGCGCGCCGTGATCTGCGCGCGGACATCCTGGATGCCGTTGGTGGTGTCTTCCTTGACCGCGATGCCCAGAGCCTGCGCCGCCGGCGTCAGCATCGAGCTGCGCAGCGCATCCTGGAAGGCGCCGCCCCATGAGGTGAAGGTGACGGTGCCTTGCTGGGCGAAGGCCGGGCCGCCGACGACCGAAGCCCCGACCGCGGTGGCGCCGGCGAGGAAGCCGCGCCGATTGATTTCACTCTGCTTGACCATGTGTGTCCCCTCAGGCGCCACTCGGAATTGAGCTATGAATGGAATGACGTTTCAATATTGAGAGTGGAAGCCAGAGCTTGTCAATGCGAGCCCCCGATGGAGCTGCTGAAATTATGGGCGATGACGAAAATCATTGCGGGCAGCGGGCAGGTTCAGCATCATCACATTGAAACATGATTTCATGATGGAGCCATTGGTGCCTCGTTTTCTCGGTCAAGCCCGCCTTGGATGCCTCATGCGTGACGGAACGGCCTGCCCGCGCCCGGCCCGGCCCTGGCTCATCGATCTGTCGCTCCTCAAGCCCAGCTTTCCCCGCGTGCCGGGCGACATCGCGGACTTCGAGGCGGCGCCCGATTTCGGCCGCTGGGCGCTGGGCGACACGCCGGCCGACGAGGTCCCGCAGCTCCGCTGGAACGAGATCGAGGATGAGGGACGCCGCTTGTTGATCTGCGACCGCATGATCCTCGCGCGGGTCAGCTGGGATGACCTCAATGCCGCAGGCTACGTCACGGGCAGGCAGGTCGTCATCGACGGCCGCCGCTATCTGTGCCGGCTGCTCGGCGGCGGCGAGGACTTCCGGGTTGGCGACGATGGCTATCAGGGCGCCGCGCCAGCCAATGAATGGGATCGCTACATCGGCGGGAACGAGGCCGTCGCCGGGCTGCCGTCCCCGGTGCCGCGCGGCGCCGGGCGCGAGTTGACGGACGAGGATCTGGCGAGCCCGCACAACCTTGTCTGGAACTGGCTCGGCGCGGTGAGCTGGACGCGCGAGCCCTATCTCCATCGCGCCACGGCGAGGTGCTGCCGCGGCTATCAGTCGGCGCGCTTCTTCTACCTGAACACCCAATCGCATCGCCATGAGGACATCGGATGGCGACCGGTCCTGGAGCCGCTCTGATCCGCCTTGGCTTGCCAGAGCGCTGCAGTCACGCGGACAGGTCCCTGCAGCCCGCACACGGGGCGCATGCCATCGGGATGCACGCTTCGAAGCTGTGACCTTTGCGGTACCCGGAACGCGCCGCGCCGAACTGCGTCACCATTGGCGCGACGCTCGGCGGCCATGGTGCGGGCCTGGCGCAGCCGACAGGCCCTTAAGGGCGGGTCAGGCGGAACTGGACCTTGCCGCTGTTCAAGCCGACGATGGTGGCGCCGTCGCGCTGCAGCGTCGCACAGCGCTCGGGCACGATCAGCATCGGCTTGATGCAGAGCTGGCCGTTCTCCGTTTCCCGCCATGTGGGCGAGGCGGTCATCGAACCCATCACCATGCGGCCCTTGCCGTCGGGCATCAGCGTGACCTGCCCGGCCGTGCCGTCGGTCTGCGCCATGCTCCACGGCTTGCCGTCGGCGACGGTGCGGATCAGGGCATTCTGCTGTGCGATGGCGGGGCTGGCGAGCAGCGTGGCCGCAAGCAGAGCTGGGGCCGAAGCCCGGAAAAGTCGGCCTTTTGTCAGTTGCCGGTTCATCATGATGCGATCCTCAGTTTGGGAGGGGAAACGGCGGAGGGAGCAGAGGATGGCGGAGCTGACACCGTCGTCTGGTCGAGCATGCGCCCATCCTCCATCGCGACGATGCGGTCGGCGAGTTCGAGGATACGGCTGTCATGGGTGACCATGAGCACGGAGAGGCCCCGCTCCTTGGCGAGGCGGCGCAGGAGCGCGATGATCTCGAAGCCGGTGCGGCTGTCGAGCGCCGCGGTCGGCTCGTCGGCCAG
>JAIXZF010000288.1 GCA_027489835.1 Hyphomicrobiales bacterium | reverse complement strand
CCCGAGGAGATGACGATCGTCCTCCAGCACCAGTTCTGGGATCTCGGCATCACGGAGCACACCTTCGAGGTGGGGCTTTCCTTTTCCGGCATTCCGGAGCGCCTGCTGATCCCGTTCGATGCGCTGGTTGGCTTCTTCGACCCGTCGGTCCAGTTCGGGCTTAAGTTCGAGCTTGGCGGCTCGGCCGGCGCCGACGCCCAGCCGACGCCCGAGCCTCCGAAAGCCCGGCCCGCTCTCGCGGCGGCGCGCTCCCCCGACAAGGCGGAGAAGCCGCCCGCCGCGCCGCGTGGCGCTGCGTCTGAGCCGGCCGAGGTCAAGGCGCCCGAGCCCAAGCCTGCGGAGCCGCGGCCCGCCACCAAGAAGCTTCCCAAGCCCGACGCTTCCGCCGCCGAGGACGATAAGCAATCGGCACAGGTCGTCAGCCTCGACGCCTTCCGGAAGAAACCCTGACCCAGACGAGGGCCATGCCTATGTCCTCCACCCGCTCCGAGCGCGACACGTTCGGTCCAATCGACGTGCCGTCGGAACGCTATTGGGCGGCGCAGACACAGCGTTCCTTACAGAATTTCCGCATCGGCGGCGAGCCGATGCCGCGGCCGCTGATCCTCGCGCTGGTGCTCATCAAGCGCTGCGCCGCCGAGGTGAACCGCGATCTCGGGCTGCTCGAGGCGCGCCTCGCCGACGCCGTCATTGCGGCTGCCGACGAGGTGCTGTCGGGCCAGCTGGCCGGGGAGTTCCCGCTCGTGGTCTGGCAGACCGGCTCGGGCACACAGACCAACATGAACGTCAACGAGGTGCTGGCTAACCGCGCCAACGAAATCCTCGGCAGCCCTCTAGGGCAGAAGGGGCCGGTCCACCCCAACGACCATGTCAATCTGGGCCAATCCTCCAACGACACCTTCCCCACCGCCATGCATGTGAGCGCGGCCAGCGAGATCGCGGGTTCGCTCCTGCCGAAGCTCGCGGCGCTGGCGGGTGCGCTCGAGGCCAAGGCCGAGGCGTTCGCCGACATCGTCAAGATCGGGCGCACGCATCTGCAGGATGCGACGCCGGTGACGCTCGGCCAGGAGTTCTCCGGCTACGCGGCGCAGGTCCGGCTCGGCATCGGCCGGATCGAGGCCACCCTGCCGGGGCTCCACGCGCTGGCGCAGGGCGGCACGGCCGTCGGCACCGGGCTCAACGCCCATCCCGAATTCGCCGCGCGCATCGCTGCGGCGCTGGCGCAGCGGACGGGCCTGCCTTTCCGGCCGGCGGAAAACCGCTTCGAGGCACTGGCCAGCCATGACGCGCTGGCCTTTACCCATGGCGCGCTGGAAGCGCTGGCCGGAGGGTTGTTCAAGATCGCCAGCGATATCCGCCTGCTTGGCTCGGGGCCGCGCTCGGGCCTGGGCGAAATATCGCTGCCGGAGAACGAACCAGGGTCCTCGATCATGCCGGGGAAGGTCAACCCCACCCAGGCCGAAGCGATGACGATGGTGTGCGCGCGGGTGATGGGCAATGGCGCGACCGTCACCTTCGCCGCCAGCCAGGGCCATCTCGAACTCAACGTCTTCAAGCCCGTGATCGCCGACGCTGTCCTCCAATCGATCAGGCTGCTCGGCGACGCGGCGGAGTCCTTCCGCATCCACTGCGTCGAGGGGATCGTGCCCAACCGCGAACGGCTGGCCGAGCTGATGGGCCGCTCGCTGATGCTGGTCACCGCGCTCGCCCCCGCCATCGGCTACGACAAGGCCGCGAAGATCGCCAAGGCCGCGCACGCCAACGGCACGACGCTGCGCGAGGAGGCGCTGGCGGCCGGCGTCGAGGTGGCGCTGTTCGACGATGTGGTCGATCCGGCCAAGATGCTGGGCCCGACCGGCTGAGCCCCGGCTTGGCGCGGGCATGGGCCTCACCTATCATCGGCCGATGAGCGCCGACATCATCAACCTGCGCCGCAAGCGCAAGGAGAAGTCCCGCGGCCAGGCCGCCGCCGAGGCCGAGGCCAACCGCATCCGCTTCGGGCGCAGCCTCGCCGAAAAGCGCGGAACCGAGGCCGAGGCCGAACGCGCGCGGCGCAGGCTGGACGGGCACCGGCTCGATGCAGTCGAGGACGATCCCGGCAAGCGCGATGCGTGAGGCTGCAGCGCGGGCACGATCCGGCGTGGTCAAGCGCTCGCTGTCGATCGCCGGGCACGCCACCTCGATCTCGCTGGAGGAGCCGTTCTGGCAGGCGCTGAAAGCCATCGCCGGCAGGAGGAAGCTTAGCCTCGCGGCGCTGGTGGCCGAAATCGACCGGGCGCGGGCCGGCGTGAACCTGTCCTCCGCCTTGCGCGTGCATGTGCTCGAGGCGCTGCAGAACGGCTCCGGCCCCTCCGATTGACACCCGCTCCGGCGTTTGGTCACATGACCGATGCCGTCCATGCGCGTGGGACGAAGGCCCCTGATGACCGCAATCGGCGGCCGCCGGGACCGCCCTGCGCCGGGCCTTGCGACGGCGCGGGGAGCTTCGACGATGCCTGACATCAGGGCCGGACGGTTGGATGCGGGCACGCTGGCCGACAATTTCGACGACATGCACCCGCCGCTGGCGCGCAACGAGGCGAGGGTCGCGGCCGAGCGCTGCCTGTTCTGCCATGACGCGCCCTGCGTCACCGCCTGCCCGACCTCGATCGACATTCCGCTGTTCATCCGGCAGATCGCCGCGCACAACCCCATCGGGGCCGCGAAGACGATCCTGGACGCCAACATCATGGGCGCGATGTGCGCCCGCGTCTGCCCGACAGAAAACCTCTGCGAAGGGGCCTGCGTGCGCGAGGTCCATGAGGGCAAGGCCATCGAGATCGGCCGGCTGCAGCGTTACGCGACCGACGCCGCCTTTGCCGCGGGCCGGCAATTCTACAAGGCGGAGCCTGCCACGGGGCTGCATGTCGCGGTCGTCGGCGCGGGGCCGGCCGGCCTCGCCTGCGCCCACAAGCTCGCCACGCTCGGCCACAAGGTGACCGTGTTCGAGGCGCGCGAGAAGGCGGGCGGGCTCAACGAAT
>JAIXZF010000271.1 GCA_027489835.1 Hyphomicrobiales bacterium | reverse complement strand
GCGGCCTGGATGCGGGGATGGCCGGGCACGGGGCCGATCAGCGGCAGGCCGTCATCGGTCTCGCCGAAGAAGCCGGCCCAGCGCGTTTCCGGCGTTGAATCGATCCGGGGCAGCAGGGTTTCGAGGCGGCGCCTGAGCAGCGCGGTCTTGGCGGGGATCGCTGCGTCGCGCTCAACGGCATCCGTCACCTCCTCATCCTCGCCGCCGAAGACGACGCGGCCATCTGCGGTCGAGCGCATGTAGGCGTAGCTTTCGGAGGCCTCCCAAACGAGGGGCTGGCCGGGCCAGAGGCTGTCCGCCCGCTGCGGCCGCGTCGCGATGGCCCAGCTCGAGACGATCCGGTGCCGCGCGAGCTGCATGAACGATGGCAGCACGTAGCCGGTTGCGAGCACCACATGCCGCGCCTCGATGACGAGGCCGTCGGAAAGGGTGACGCCGACGCCGCCAGGCACGCCGTCAAAGGTCACGGCTTCGGCGGCAAGGATCTCGACGCCGCGCTGGCGCGCCGCCATCAGCAGCCCCTGCGCGAGGCAGACGGGATCGGCATCGGCCGAGCCGGGCGACAGGATCGCCGCATCGCGCAGGATGCCGAGGCCGAGCCCGAGGGCTTCGCGGCCGAGATACTCACCGGGCAGCCCCGCGCGCTGGCGAAGCTCATGCTCGCGCCGCAGCTCGGCCGGGCCTGCATCGCCCGCCGCGAGGTAGAGCGTGGCGCGCTCGCGGAAGCTGCAACGCAGCGCGAGTCGCTCGACCACGCGCGAGAGGCCCGCCACGGCGCCGAGGCTCTGGCGGTAGATTTCGGCCGAGGCCTCGAAGCCATACAGGTCGGTCAGTTCTGCGAGCGGCGCATCGATCTCCCATTGCAGCATAGCGGTGCTGGCGGCGGTGCTGCCCTGGGCCGGCACATCCCGGTCGATGACAAGCACCTCGTGGCCAAGGTGGCTCAGATGCTCCGCCAGCATTGCGCCCGTGATGCCGGCGCCGACGATCAGGACGTCGCAGCGACGGCTTTGCCTGAGCGGTCCCTGCCGCATATCTCCGGCCAGCCGCCGCCATGGCGAGCTGGCGCTGCGCAGCTCGGCCTGATCCGTCGTCGCCATGTCGAGCATGTGGTTCCGGTTCCCTGCGGCGGGCGCGGGCGCCGCGGCGGGCGCCGAAAAAGCTTGAGCGCCGCCATTTCAGCACACGAAATCCCGGCAAGGCGATTCCGTTCCATCGGGCGGTGCGGACCGGGCGCCATGCGCGCGGGCCGGCTTGACGCTGGCCGCGCCTGCCGGTCCAATCCGCCACAGTCGAGACTGCGAAAGGCCCCGCCATGATCCCCAACCTCCAGATCGATCCCGCCCGGCTCTGGGCCACGCTGATGGAGACGGCGAAGATCGGCGGCACGCCGAAGGGCGGCATCAAGCGGCTGACGCTGTCCGAGGAGGATCGGCGCGTGCGCGACTGGTTCAAGACCACCTGCGAGGGGCTGGGCTGCGCGGTGCACGTCGACGAGGTGGGCAACATGTTCGCCGTCAGGCCCGGCCGCAACGATGCGCTGCCGCCCATCGCGATGGGCTCGCATCTCGACACGCAGCCCACGGGTGGCAAGTTCGACGGGGTGCTCGGCGTGCTCGGCGCCATCGAGGCGCTGCGGGCGATGGTGGCCGCCGGCTACGAGACCAATGCGCCGATCGCGATCGCCAACTGGACGAACGAGGAAGGCTCGCGCTTCGCTCCCGCCATGCTGTGCTCTGGCGTGCATGCCGGGGTGTTCACGCCCGAGTTCGCGCTCTCGCGCCAGGACAGGGACGGCGTCTCGCTCGGCGAGGCGCTGGACACGATCGGCTATCGAGGCGACGAGAAGGCGGGCAGCCGCCGCTTTCAGGCGATGTTCGAGCTGCATATCGAGCAGGGTCCGATCCTCGAGGATCAGGGCGTCATGATCGGCGTGGTCAAGGGCGTGCAGGGCATGCGCTGGTACGAGGTGACGGTTCGCGGGCAGGATGCGCATACCGGCGCCACGCCCATGTATCTGCGCCGCAACGCGCTCCTGGGAGCGGCGCGCATGATCGACCGCATCGACGGCATCGGGCAGGCCCATCAGGGCGGCGTCGCGACCGTGGGGCTGATCGAGAACAGGCCCAACAGCCGCAACGTGATCCCCGGCGAGGTGTTCTTCTGCGTCGACCTGCGCCATCCGGACGAGGCCGCGCTGCAAAGGATGGAGGACGCGTTCCGGGCGGCGCTGCCGGAGGTGATGGACCCGCTCAAGCTCGAATTCGCGGAGAGGATGATCTGGAATTCGCCGGCGGTGAAATTCGACGAGGCGCTGATCGACTGCGTGCGGGCGGGCGTGGCGAAGTCCGGCCTGACCTCGCGCGATATGGCCTCCGGCGCGGGGCATGACGCCGCCTACACGGCCAGGGTCATGCCGACGGTGATGATCTTCGTGCCCTGCGCGGGCGGCATCAGCCACAACGAGGCGGAATCAACCACGAAGGAGGAGTGCGCGGCCGGGGCGCAGGTGCTGCTCAACGCCGTGCTCGAATACGATTCGCGACTGGCGGGCTGAGCTGCCGGTTCAATCGGGGCGCGGCTCGCGGCTGAGCGCCTCGAGTTCGCGCGCATGGCGCAGCAGGTAATGCCGCAGCCAGTAGGCGTAGGCCTGCGGCCGCGCGCCGGTGTCCTCGATCAGGTCCGGCAGCGCCATGGCCCTCGTCTCGGACACTTCGTCCGGGTTCGGCGCGATCCGGCCCTCAGCCGCGCCGACATAGACATAGACCAGCTCGTTCTCGATCAGGCCGTGGTCGAGGCTGGTCTGGTAGCGGGCGCGAAAACCGAAGCGGAGCCTTGCGCTCATGCCCAGCTCCTCGCCGAGGCGGCGATGGGCCGCCGGCAGCGTGCGCTCTCCGAGGCGCGGATGGCCGCAGCATGTGTTGGCCCAAAGACCGCCGGAGTGATACTTGCCCGCCGCGCGCCGCTGCAGCAGCACCCTGCCTTGCCCGTCGAACAGGAAGATCGAAAAGGCGCGGTGCAGCAGGCCGCGTTCGTGCACGGCGAGCTTGCCGCCCGAGCCGATGGCGCGGTTGGCCTCGTCGACGAGGATCAGCACATCCTCGCCGGCATCCGCCGCAGCGGCGATGTCGCTCCGCCGTCCCGTCATTGCCATTCCCCGCTCCCGGACATGGTCAGGCAACCCCGCAAAGTCGGGGCCGTTCCCATCCTAGCGGCGCCCGGGGTGCATGGAAACGGGAGGATCGGCATTGGCCGCACTCAGCTCAGCGTCGTCAGCGCGCCGAGGCTCATCAGATGCGCGTAGATGGCCGGCAGGTGGCCGCTGCGCTGGAGCTCCAGGAGGCGTGCATCGCTCAGGGCCTTGAGGCGCGCTTCGCTGACCACGAGCAGTCCCTCGACCGAGGCCTTGCCGGCGCGCTTGGAGGCCACGTCGAGCTTCACGGCCGTGAGCAGGTCGAATTCCCGCAGCTTGGCGATGAAGGCCGTGGTGCGCTGGCCGGCCTCGCGGAAGCCGGCCGCGAACTGCATCGCCGCCTCCAGCGCGGGCGTGGCGGCGCCGTCCGGCTTGAAGAGCGGTTCGCCACCCAAGTCGCCCAGCCCCTCGAACTGGTCGTCGAAGCACATCAGCGGATCGCCGCCGGTGTCGACATCGGCCAGGATGAACGGATAGCGCCGGATATAGGCCGGCAGGTAATCGGCGGTCCACATGCCGTCGCCGTTGACGAAGCCGTTTACGCCGGGCTTGAGGCTCAGCAGGAAGACGCAGGAGATCATCTCCCCTTCGGGCAGGAAGACGATCGGCAGTTCGCGCGCGGCGGCCGCGAACTCGTCGAGCATCGCCGGCAGCAGATGCGTGCCACGGGCGAAGCTCAGCGGTTCGGGCAGGGGCGCCAGCCTGAGATGGCGATGCGTTTCGCGGTTGAGCGGCGTGACCGATCGGTAGAGCACCGGCAGGCGCGCGCTGATCGCGTTGGTCTCGGACATGGGTAGGAGCGGCTCCGTTCGCGCGGCACGCTATAGGGCTGTCCCACGCGAGACAACCGGGCTCAGCGTGCCTTGCGCCCGCTTCCGCCGGGCCGGGCATGGGCCGAATGGCCGCGGCTGAGATAGATGCCTTCGGGAGCTGAGGCGGACACCTCGCCCTCGCGCATCACCACCTTGCCCCTGACCATCGTCAGGACCGGCCAGCCGGTGACTTCGAAGCCCTCATAGGGCGTGTAGTCCGCCCCATGCTGCTGGCTCGCATTGTCGATGGTGACGCGACGTTCCGGGTCCCAGATCGCGATGTCGGCGTCCGAGCCGACGGCGATGGTGCCCTTGCGGGGGTAGAGCCCGTAGGTCCTGGCGTGGTTGGTCGCCGTCAGCGCCACGAAGGCGTTGAGGTCAATGCGGCCTTTGCCGACGCCTTCGGAAAACAGGATCGGCAACCGCGCGGCGACGCCCGGAATGCCGTTCGGCACCCATCGGAAGCTGGTGCGGCCCTTCGGCGCGAGCTTGCCCTGTTCGTCGTAGCGGAACGGACAGTGGTCGGACGAGAACAGTGTGAAGACGCCCGTCTGCAGGCCTTCCCAACAGGCCTCCTGGCTGGCGCGGTCGCGCGGCGGCGGGGAGCAGACATACTTCGCGCCTTCCATGTTGAGGCCCTGCATGTCGTCCTCGGTGAGGACGAGGTATTGCGTGCAGGTCTCGCCGAGGATGTTGAGCCCACGCGACTGGGCGCGGCGGATCTCCTCCATCGCCTCGCGGTTCGAGACGTGGACGACGACGATGGGCACGTCCACCAGTTCCGCCAGCGAGATGGCGCGGTGCGTGGCCTCGCGCTCGACGGCGATGGGCCGCGAGGCGCCATGGTAGAACGGCGCTGTGCGGCCCTGCTTCTCGAGCTGGGTGGTCAGGAAGCGGATCGCGTCGTAGTTCTCGGCATGGACCATCACGAGCGCGCCGGTCTCGCGCGCCACCGCCATCGTCTGAAGGATCTGCATGTCGTTCAGGGCGAGCCCGTCATAGGTCATGAAGACCTTGAAGGAGGTGTAGCCGTCGGCGACGAGCGCCGGCAGTTCCTGGCCTAGGACCTGCTCGGTGGGATCGGAGATGACGAGGTGGAACGAGACGTCCACATGGCAGCGTCCTTCGGCCTTCGCATGGTAGTCCTGCACCGCGGCGCGCAGCGACTTGCCGCTTTCCTGCATGCAGAAGGCCATCACCGTCGTGACGCCGCCAGCCGCCGCCGAGCGCGTTCCGCTGGCGAAGTCGTCCGCCATGACGATGCCCTCTCCCGATGGCTGCGAGAGGTGGACATGGCTGTCGATGCCGCCGGGCATGACCAGTCTGCCGCCGGCATCGATGACCTCCCGCGCTGCGCCGAGATCGCGTCCGAGCGCCGTGACGACGCCGCCGGCGATACCGACGTCGCAGCGGATGGTGTCGGCCGCGGTGACCACCGTGCCGCCTCTGATGACCGTGTCGAACATGGACGTCCCCCTCAAGCCGACGTGGCGGCCGGCAGCGCCGCCACATGCGCGGCGATGGCGCCCGCATGCGTGAACCAGATGTCGTCCCGGCGCTGCGCGACATGGCGCAGGGCGCGGCGGAGCTGCCTGAGCCGGAAGGGCTGGCCGACGAGATAGGGATGCAGCGCGATGCCCATGACGAGCGGGCCATCGGCGGATTGCTCCAGCATCTCGTCGAAATTGTCGACGATCATGTCGGCGAAGGCGTCGGCGCCGTCCTTGCGGGCCACGATGGCAGGGATGTCGTTGATCTCCTGCGGATAGGGCACCGCCAGCAGCCGGCCCGTCCGTGTCGCCATCCAGATCGGTTGGTCGTCCGCGCACCAGTTGAGCGTGTAGGTGTAGCCCGCCTCGCGCAGCAGGTCAGGCGTGTGCCGGCTCTCCGCGATCCAGGGCGAGAGCCAGCCATGCGGCCGGATGCCGAGGCGGGAAACGATGGCGTCTGTCGCCTCGGCGATCAGCCTGCGCTCCTCGCCTTCCGACATTGTGCTCTGGCGCTCGGAATTGGTGCGGCCATGGCTGACGATCTCGTCGCCGCGCGCCACGAAGGCGTCCACCAGCGAGGGCGCGTAATCCAGCATCGCGCTGTTGATGAGCGCTGAGGCCGGCAGGCGGAGGGCATCGAGCATGTCGAGCATGCGCCACGCGCCGACCCGGTTGCCGTAATCGCGCCAGGCGTAGTTCAGCACGTCCGGCTGCGGGCCGCCCGGCGCGAGCTC
>JAIXZF010000263.1 GCA_027489835.1 Hyphomicrobiales bacterium | reverse complement strand
GCACGGGTGTAGCCATTCGGCTTTTTGGGCCGGAGGCACGTCATGGACCGATTCGCCGGAGGCTGCCTGTGCGGGGATGTTCGCTTCGTCGCGACGGGCCGTCCCTGGCGCGTCGGCGTTTGCCATTGCCTCGATTGCCGCAAACATCACGGCGCGCTGTTCCACTGCTCGGCCATCTTTCCGGCGGAAGCGGTCACCGTCGAGGGCGAGACGCGCGACTATGAGGGGCGCAATTTCTGCCCGCGCTGCGGCTCGTCGGTGTTCGGGCACTCGGGCGATGAAGTCGAGGTCAACCTCGGCGCGCTGGACGAGACCGACCGCTTCCAGCCCACCTACGAGCTCTGGACCATCCGGCGCGAGAGCTGGCTGCCGCCCTTTCCCGTCCGGCACCGGCACGAGCGCGACAGCGACCGAAAGGGCCGCACCGAGGACTGAGAGTTCGGGATGACGGCTCTTTCAGCCGGGACTGGCCGGCCAAGGCGATGACGCGATGAAGGCAGGCGGCCGGCCGCGCCCGCTCAGCCGATCAGCTGACGATCGCGCCCTGGAGCTGCCTGAGGCCGTCGAGCTTGGCCTGCGCCGCGACGCGGGCCTCGACCGTCTTGGCGTCCGCCACGTCTTCCATCGCGTTCTTGATGTCGGCCGCGATCATCTCGGGCTTCAGATCCTCGAGCGGGATGGCATGCTCGGCGAGGATGGTGAGGCCCGCCTCGTTGATGTCGACGAAGCCGCCGCGCACGAACAGGCGGCGGGGCGACCCCTTGCCTTCCGCGATGGTGACCACGCCGGGCTTGAGCGTCGTCATGCTTGGGGCATGCCCGGCGAGCACGGTCATGTCGCCTTCGGAGGCCGGCAGCGCCACGCTGTCGACGGCGCCCGAGAACAGCATCTTCTCCGGCGAGACGAGTTCGAAGTGGAAGGTGGCCATGGGTCGCTCCGCAGGCGGTCGGGAGTGGGCAGTCGAAAGGCGTCGGCCGGCCGATGGGCGAAGGGGCCGGGCGTGAGCCCGGCCGTGCCGCGCCGACGGCCGGGCGCGATCAGGCGGCCTCAGCCGCCAGGCGCTGCGCCTTCTCGATCGCTTCCTCGATGGTGCCGACCATGTAGAAGGCGGCTTCGGGGAGGTGGTCGTACTTGCCTTCGCACAGCCCGCGGAAGCCCTTGATGGAGTCTTCCAGCTTGACGTACTTGCCCGGCGAGCCGGTGAACACCTCGGCCACGAAGAAGGGCTGGCTGAGGAAGCGCTCGATCTTGCGGGCGCGGGCCACGGTCAGCTTGTCCTCTTCCGAGAGCTCGTCCATGCCCAGGATGGCGATGATGTCCTGGAGCGATTTGTAGCGCTGCAGGGTCTGCTGGACCATGCGGGCCACCTGGTAGTGATCCTGGCCGACGACGTCGGGCGAGAGCATGCGCGAGGTCGAGTCGAGCGGGTCCACCGCCGGGTAGATGCCCTTCTCGGCGATCGAGCGGTTCAGCACCGTCGTCGCGTCGAGGTGGGCGAACGAGGCGGCCGGCGCCGGGTCGGTCAGGTCGTCCGCGGGCACGTAGATGGCCTGCACCGAGGTGATCGAGCCCTTGTCGGTGGTGGTGATGCGCTCCTGCAGCGCGCCCATGTCGGTGGCGAGCGTCGGCTGATAGCCCACCGCCGAGGGGATGCGGCCGAGCAGCGCCGACACTTCCGAGCCGGCCTGGGTGAAGCGGAAGATGTTGTCCACGAAGAACAGGACGTCCTGCCCCTTGTCGCGGAAATGCTCCGCGATGGTCAGGCCCGAGAGCGCGACGCGGGCGCGGGCGCCCGGGGGCTCGTTCATCTGGCCGAAGACGAGGGCGCACTTGGAGCCCTCGCCGCCGCCCTTCTTGTTCACGCCCGACTCGATGAACTCGTGATAGAGGTCGTTGCCCTCGCGGGTGCGCTCGCCGACGCCGGCGAACACCGAGAAGCCGCCATGGGCCTTGGCGATGTTGTTGATGAGCTCCTGGATCAGCACGGTCTTGCCGACACCGGCGCCGCCGAACAGGCCGATCTTGCCGCCGCGGGCATAGGGCGCGAGAAGGTCGACGACCTTGATGCCCGTCTCGAGGATCTGCGCGTCCGTGGACTGCTCGGAGTAGCTCGGGGCGGGCTGGTGGATGCCGCGCATCGCCTCGCCGACCACCGGGCCGGCCTCGTCGATGGGCTCACCGATGACATTCATGATGCGGCCAAGCGTGGCCTCGCCGACGGGGACCATGATGGGCGAGCCGGTGTCGCGCACGGGCTGGCCGCGGACCAGGCCGTCGGTCGAGTCCATCGCGATGCAGCGCACGGAGTTCTCGCCGAGGTGCTGGGCGACCTCGAGCACGAGGCGATTGCCGAGGTTCTCGGTTTCGAGGCCGTTCAGGATCTCGGGCAACTCGCCCTCGAAGCGGACGTCCACGACGGCGCCGATCACCTGCGTGATCTTGCCCATCGGCTTGTTGGAGGTGGTCTCGGCGGCAGCCGGAGCCTTGGTTGTGGCCTTAGCCATGATGTGTCTCCGATCTCGTCTCGGTCAAGCAACGGTCAGCGTCACGGGCACATTGCCGCGCGTCGCCTTCGAATAGGGGCAGATCTGGTGGGCGTCCTCGACGAGCGCCTTCACCTTGGCGGCGTCCTCGCCGGGGATCGAGACCGTGATCTCGGCCGTGAGGGCAAAGGAGGTCTCGTCCTTGTTGAGCGTCACCGCGCAGGTCACCGCGGCGCGGCTGGCGTCGACGCCATGCTTCTTCGACAGCGCGATCACCGCCTGCCCGAAGCAGGAGGACCAGCCCATGGCGAAGAGCTGCTCGGGGTTCATGCCGTCCTGCGCGCCGGGCGCCAGCGCCTTGGGCAGCGACATGCCGAGCACCATCTTGCCATCTTCCAGCGAGGTGCGGCCGTCGCGGCCGCCGCGCGTGGTGGCGTGGGTCGTCATCAGGGGCGTGAGGGCCATCGATCCGTCTCCTTACAGCGCTTCGGCGCCCGAGATGATCTCGATCAGTTCCTTCGTGATCATCGCCTGGCGGGTCCGGTTGTACTTCTGGGTCTGCTTCTTGATCATGTCGCCGGCGTTGCGGGTCGCGTTGTCCATCGCGGACATGCGCGCGCCCTGCTCGGAGGCGGCGTTCTCGAGGAGCGCCTTGAACACCTGCACCGTGACATTGCGCGGCAGCAGCGTGGTGAGGATCTCGGCCTCGTCGGGCTCGTAGTCGTAGACCGACTGCGCGCCCTTGGACGCGGCGCGCGCCGGGATCTCGGCGGGCACGATCTTCTGCGCGGTCGGGATCTGCGAGATCACCGAGCGGAACTTCGAGAAGAACAGGGTCGCGACGTCGAACTCGCCGGCCTCAAACATCCGGAGCACGCGCGAGGCGACCTCGTCGGCCTGGGTGAAGCTCATCTGCTTCACGGCGCGGAACTCGATCAGGTCGATGATGTAGGCGCCATGGGTGCGGCGCAGGGCGTCGTTGCCCTTCTTGCCGACGCACAGGATCTTGACGGTCTTGCCCTCGGCCAGCAACCGGTTGGCATGCTCGCGGGCCAGGCGCGCGATCGACGAGTTGAACGCGCCGCACAGGCCGCGCTCGGCGGTGCAGACCACCAGCAGGTGCACCTTGTCGGCCCCGGTGCCCGAGAGCAGCCGCGGCGCGGAGGACACGTCGACGCCGGCGCCGAGGTTGGAGAGCACGGCTTCCATCTTCTCGGCATAGGGGCGCGCGGCCTCGGCGGCCATCTGCGCCTTGCGCAGTTTGGCGGCGGCGACCATCTGCATCGCCTTGGTGATCTTCTGCGTCGCCTTCACCGAGGCGATGCGCGTGCGAAGGTCTTTCAACGAGGGCATTCGGACAATCCTTTAGCGCGCCGTCATCCCGTCATCGCGAGGGGCGGAGCGGCGAAGCAATCCTGCGGCGCGGGACCGGTCGGATGGCTTCGCTGCGCTCGCGATGACGCCCTTACTGCACAGACTCAGGCGAACGACTTGGCGAAGCCTTCGACCACGGCCTTCAGCGTCTTGGCGCTGTCATCCGAAAGGTCCTTGGAATCGCGGATGGCGTTGAGAAGGTCGACATGCTTGCCCCGCAGCAGGGACAACAGGCCGTCCTCGAAGCCACGCACCTTGCCGACCGGCAGCGCGTCCAGATAGCCGTTGGTGCCGGCCCAGATCACGCAGACCTGCTCTTCCATCTTGAGCGGCGAGAACTGCGGCTGCTTGAGCAGCTCGGTCAGGCGCGCGCCGCGGTTGAGCAGGCGCTGGGTCACGGCGTCGAGGTCCGAGCCGAACTGCGCGAAGGCCGCCATCTCGCGATACTGCGCGAGCTCGCCCTTGATCTTGCCGGCCACCTTCTTGGTCGCCTTGGTCTGGGCCGAGGAGCCGACGCGGCTGACCGAGAGGCCGACGTTCACCGCCGGGCGGACGCCCTGGTAGAACAGGTCGGTCTCGAGGAAGATCTGGCCGTCGGTGATCGAGATCACGTTGGTCGGGATGTAGGCCGACACGTCGTTGGCCTGCGTCTCGATGACGGGAAGCGCCGTGAGGGAGCCCTTGCCCGCGGCGTCGCCCATCTTGGCGGCGCGCTCGAGCAGGCGGGAGTGCAGGTAGAACACGTCGCCCGGATAGGCTTCGCGGCCCGGCGGGCGGCGCAGCAGCAGCGACATCTGGCGATAGGCGACGGCCTGCTTGGACAAATCGTCGTAGATGATGACGGCGTGCATGCCGTTGTCGCGGAAGAACTCGCCCATCGCGCAGCCCGAGAAGGGCGCGAGGAACTGCATCGGCGCCGGGTCCGACGCGGTGGCGGCGACGATGATCGAGTATTCGAGCGCGCCGCGCTCCTCGAGCACCTTCACGAACTGGGCGACGGTGGAGCGCTTCTGGCCGATGGCGACGTAGACGCAGTAGAGCTTCTGGCTCTCGTCGTTGCCTTCGTTGAGCGGCTTTTGGTTCAGGATCGTATCGAGCGCGATCGCGGTCTTGCCGGTCTGGCGATCGCCGATGATCAGCTCGCGCTGGCCGCGGCCGATCGGGATCAGCGCGTCGATGGACTTGAGGCCCGTGGCCATCGGCTCGTGCACCGACTTGCGCGGGATGATGCCGGGCGCCTTGACGTCGACGCGGGCGCGGGCGGCCGTCTTGATCGGGCCCTTGCCGTCGATCGGGTTGCCGAGCGCGTCGACGACGCGGCCGAGCAGCTCCTTGCCGACCGGCACGTCGACGATGGCGCCGGTGCGCTTGACCGTCTGGCCTTCCTTGATCTCGCGGTCCGAGCCGAAGATGACGATGCCGACATTGTCGCTCTCGAGGTTGAGGGCCATGCCGCGCACGCCCGTCTCGAACTCGACCATCTCGCCGGCCTGGACCTGGTCGAGGCCGTAGACGCGCGCGATGCCGTCACCGACCGACAGGACCTGGCCCACTTCCGTGACCGAAGCCTCGGAGCCGAAGTTCTTGATCTGATCCTTGAGGATCGCGGAGATTTCTGCGGCGCGAAGTTCCATCAGCCGACCTCTTTCATCGCAAGGCGTATCGAGTTGAGTTTGGTTTTCAGCGAAGCGTCGATCATCCGCGAGCCCATCTTCACGACGAGGCCGCCGATCAGCGACGGGTCGACCTTGAGGTCGACGACGACATCCTTGCCGGCCGTCTGCTTCAGCGCGGCGGCGATGTCCTTGATCTGGGCCTCGGAGGGCTGCTCGGCCACCGTGACCTCGGCGCGCACGATGCCGCGCGAGTCGGCGACGAGCTGGCGGAAGCCGGCGATCATGCCGGGCAGCGCGAAGAGGCGGCGCTTGGCCGCCACGAGGCGAATGAAATTGGCGGCCACGCCGTCGATGCCGGCCTTGGCGAGGATGGCGCTGACGGCAGCCGACTGCTCCTCGGCCGTGAACACCGGGTTGCGGATCAGGCCCTGCAGGTCGGGGCTGCCCTCGATCATGGCCGCGAACTGGTCGAGCGAGGCGCCGACCGCGTCGATGGCCTTCATCTCATGCGCTAGCTCGAACAGCGCCGACGCGTAGCGCCCGCTCACGCCTGATACGATTGAACCGCCCTGGGCCACGTCTGTCGCTCTCTCTTGTCCATGAAATCCGGCCGCAAAGACCCGAAACCGGGGTGCATCCGGACCGCGCCAGCCGCGCATGAATGGAGACATTCCGGGGCACCGCTGGTCCCCCGAAAGCGTGGGTGCCCTAGCATGCTGATGGGGGGCGCGCAACCCGACCGGGCCGACGAAAAGCCGCAGTGCAGCATTGCGCCGTGGAACCTTGGTCGAATGCGCCGGATCAGTCGCTGACGCCCTCGCGGCCCTCGATCGTCATGAGCGTCGCGGTGAGGAAGGCGCAGAGTTTCTCGCTCCCTCCGCTCACGGCGTAGACCTCGCTGAGCGCCAGCGTGAGCGTCCGGCCGGCCTTAACCACGCGGCCGCGCGCCACGAGCCGTTCGCCGGCAGCCGGGGCGATGAGGTTGATCTTGAACTCGGTGGTCAGCACGCCCGCCCCTGGCGGCATCAGGCTGAGCGCGGCGAAGCCCGCGGCGGAGTCGGCGATGGCCGCCACGGCTCCGGCATGCACGAAGCCATGCTGCTGGCTGACCGAGCCGCCCACGGCGAGCCCGATCTCGACGGCGCCGGGCTTCACGACGCCGAGGCTTGCGCCCAGCGTCGCCATCAG
>JAIXZF010000398.1 GCA_027489835.1 Hyphomicrobiales bacterium | reverse complement strand
TGCGCCTGCCCGTCCCCGGAGACGGATATCTTCTCGATGCGGGCCTCGGCCTTCTGCAGCAGCGCCTCGCAGCGCTTGTTCAGCGCCTGGCCGCGCTCGTAGATCTTGATGGATTCCTCGAGCGCGACATTGCCGCTTTCGAGACGCTGCACGATCTGCTCGAGCTGCTGCAGCGCCTGCTCGAAGGGCAGCGCGCCGACATCGTCATTGGCATTCGGATCGGCCACGAGTCATGCCTTGGCTGTTGCGGTCGCCCTTTATCGTCGCCGCAGCGGTGCAGGGCAAGCGCCCCCTGCCGCCTGCCTCAGATCGGCAGGGCGTTGCTGCGCTTTATCGTGCGCAGTGTCATGGTCGACTGCACGCGCGACACGCCGGGCAGCTGGGTGATGATCTCGGAATGGATCCGCTCGAAGTCCGCGCTGTCCCGATAGGCGACCTTCACCAGGTAGTCGTGATTGCCGGCGAGGAGATAGCATTCCATGATCTCGTCGTACTTCGCCACCGCCTTCTCGAAGCGGTCGAGCGAGGCGCGGCCTTGCTGGTCGAGCGTGACGAAGACGTAGGCGGCGCCGGGGAAGCCCGCCACGCGTTCGTCGAGAAGCATGACGTAGCTGCGGATCAGCCCGCTATCCTCGAGTTGCTTGACCCGGCGCAGGCACGCCGAGGGTGACAGATGGACGCGCTCGGCCAGCTCCGCGTTGGTGATCCGGCCATTCTCC
The DNA here is from genome assembly GCA_027489835.1 of Hyphomicrobiales bacterium. Taxonomy (GTDB): domain Bacteria; phylum Pseudomonadota; class Alphaproteobacteria; order Rhizobiales; family Beijerinckiaceae; genus Allobosea. The sequence continues at coordinate 7,610 of JAIXZF010000398.1, read as the reverse complement.
TGGAGCAGCCGAAGGATCGCCTTATCGCGCGAATCCAGTTCGACCGGAGGCGTCGCATGCTTGGGTGTCACAACATCCATGACCTGGAACAAACACTGTGCTTAAAAGCAATGCAATGTGATGGTCGCAGTTCGACTGAAAATTTTAATCAGCATTAGTTTTGCGCAAGTCGCAAGCGGAAGCGCAGCCCAATCCGCGCATTATCAGCAACGTCAACGCGCCTCTTCGCTACAATCCGGGGCCGACGAGGGGTCAACATTGCCGATTCGTTAGGCCTTACCCTACCGTTTGCAGGCAGTTGTGATGCGCCGGAACTCATTTCGCGCCGTACGGTGGGTAATGACGCGCGCCGGAGGCGAGGCCCTGCGGACGAAGCTCAGGCCTCGAGATCGAGCCTGAACGGCACGCCCTCGAAGGCGTCGGCGCCGCGGCCGATGCGCTCAATGGCGTCGATCATGCGTCCCTGTCTGCCCATGATGCCGTCGGCAATGGCGACGAGCCGGCCGTTCGGCGTGGCGGACGGCGAAGCGGCGCGCAGCGCCGTGGCGATCTCGGCCTCGGGCCGGGAGGGGTTGAGCATGCAGGCCGAGATGAACGCCGCCGCCGTGGACCGGCTGATCCCCGCCCAGCAATGGATCACGATCGGCGCCTCGCGCCCCCAGCCCTGCACGAAGCGCATCAGCTGGCTGACATGTTCCTCGCCCGGCGTGATGTGGCCCTCCATCGGCGCGACGATGTCCGAGACGCCGATGAACAGGTGCCGATCCGGAAGGATTCCGGGCGGCCGCTCAACGATGGTCGCGGCATTGATGAGGGTCACGACATGGCTCGCGCCGGTGGCGGCGACGGTTTCGTGAAGGCGCGACAGAGACGAGACGTGGAGCGTGGGCATGGGCGGGCTTCCTGCCGTGCGAGTCGGGCCAAGGATCGCCGGCCCGAAAGCGCGGCGCAAGCGCCCCTCGCCCCCTTTTGCCCCGCGGCTCCGCTGCGCTATAGGACGCCCATGACCGAGCTCGATCCCGCCGCCCACGTCAACATCGCCGCGCCCGGACGCGAATGCGGCTCCTGCACCCTGTGCTGCAAGGTTTACGACGTCCCGTCGCTCGAGAAGCCGGCAGGCCGCTGGTGCTCGCATTGCCTGCCGGGGCGGGGCTGCGGCATCCACGAAACTCGGCCGACGCATTGCCGCTCCTTCTTCTGCATGTGGATGACGGACGGCGCGATGCCGCCCGAGTGGAAGCCCGATCGCTGCAAGTTCGTGCTCACGGTCGACGGCGTCACACGCTTCCTCAACGTGCAGGTCGACCCTGGCAGCCCCAACGCCTGGCGCGCCGAGCCCTTCCAGACGCAGCTGCGTCAATGGGCGGCGATGCTGATGCAGGAGCAACGCTTCGTCGTGGTCTTCCTCAACAAGAGCGCGACGATCGTGCTGCCGGACAAAGACGTGGCCCTCGGGGTCCTCGGCGACGGCGACCGCGTCGTGCCCTACCGCCAGCTCACGCCGCGCGGCCCGACCTACAGCTTCGACGTGATCCGCGCCCGCGCCTCCTGAACGCCTCCGGGGCGCGGCCGGCCGCCCTTGCATTGGGCCCGGCCCTGTCGCATATGAGCCTTGGAAGGTTGGTGAGGGACGTAACACTCGCCAACCGGGTCAGGTCCGGAAGGAAGCAGCCCTAACGAGATCGTGCGGGTCTTCGTCCAGCCTTCCACCTCGCGCTCCTGCCGACCACGCCAGAGGCGGACGGTCACGAGCCGCATCCGTTCCTCGAGAATCCGTGCGCGCATGGCCGAAGACATCACCGGCGATATGCAGGACCAGCCGGGGTTTCTCGACGACGCCCCCGCGCGCGCCGCCGTGCCGGCCGAGCCCGCGCAGGCGCCCTACAAGGTTCTCGCCCGCAAGTACCGTCCGCGCGATTTCGGCGACCTGATCGGCCAGGACGCGATGGTGCGCACCCTGTCCAATGCCTTCGCCTCGGGCCGCATCCCGCAGGCGTGGATGCTCACCGGCGTCCGCGGCGTCGGCAAGACGACCACGGCCCGCATCCTCGCCCGCGCCCTCAACTACCAGACCGCCGATGGCGGCGGCCAGCCGACCATCGACCTGACGGTTCCGGGTATCCATTGCCAGGCCATCATCGAGGGCCGGCACATCGACGTCATGGAGATCGACGCCGCCTCGAACAACAGCGTCGACAGCATCCGGCAGCTCAACGACTCGGTGCGCTATTCGCCCGTCTCCGCGCGCTACAAGGTCTACATAGTGGACGAGGTCCACATGCTGTCGACGGCGGCCTTCAACGCCTTCCTCAAGACGCTGGAAGAGCCGCCGCCGCACGCCAAGTTCATCTTCGCCACCACCGAGATCCGCAAGGTGCCGGTGACGATCCTGTCGCGCTGCCAGCGCTTCGATCTGCGGCGCATTGATGCGGCCATGCTCGTCGGGCATCTGGGCCGCATCTGTGCGGCCGAGGGCGTCGAGGCCGAGCCCGAAGCGCTGCAGGCCATCGCGCGTGCGGCCGAAGGCTCGGCGCGCGACTCGCTCTCGCTGCTGGACCAGGCCATCGCGCATGCCGCAGGCCGCATCGCGCTCGACGACGTTCGCGCCATGCTCGGCCTTGCCGACCGCGCCCGCATCATCGACCTGTTCGAGCAACTCATGCGCGGCGACCTCGCAGCAGCTCTGGCCGAGCTCCGCGCGCAGTACGATGCCGGCGCCGATCCCGGCACCATCCTGTCGGAACTGGCGGCGTTCACCCACCTCGTCACCCGCCTGAAGATCGTGCCGGAGGCGGCGCAGGATACGGCAGTGACCCAGGCCGAGCGGGTGCGCGGGTCGGACTTTGCCGGCAGGCTGTCGATCCGCGTGCTCTCGCGGGCTTGGCAGATGCTGCTCAAGGGCATCGCCGAGGTGAAGGACGCGGGCCGCCCCCTCCCCGCCGCCGAGATGGCGCTGGTCAGGCTGGCGCACGCCGCCGACCTTCCCACCCCGGATGAAGCGCTCCGCCTGCTGCAGAACGGCGCCGCTGCGCCGGCCGGCCGGCCTTCGGGCGCCCCAGTGGGCTCCTCGCCTCCCGCAGGCGGCGGCTCCCTCGCGGCCCCGCCGCGCCAGATGATGGGCTCCGGCGCGGCCGCCCCGAGCCAGGCGCCGCGCGCCATGGCGCCGGCCGAGGCGGCCCCGCAGCCGCAGCCCCGCATCGGCACCATCGAGGATGTGCTGGCGCTCGCCGCCAAGAACCGCGACATCCGGCTGCAGGCCGCGATCCAGCGGGACGTGCGCCCGGTCCGCATCGAGCCCGGCCGCATCGAGTTCGCGCTTGGCCCCAATGGCGACCGCGGCATCGCCAACGAGCTGTCGCGCAAGCTGAAGGACTGGACGGGCCAGACCTGGATGGTCGCCATCGTGCAGGCCGAGGGCCAGAGCACGCTGCGTGAACAGCAGGAGGCGCATGCCCGCGAGCGCAAGGACAACGCGGCTGGCCACCCGGCCGTCAAGGCGCTGATGAGCGCCTTCCCCGGCGCGAAGATCGTCGACGTGCGCAAGCGCGGCGCCGAGGAGGCCGAGATCGCCGCTGCGGCGGTCGATGTCGATCCGGGCCTTGCCGCCTCGCTCGAATCGGGCGACGGCCTTCACGACGTCGACGGCGAGAGCTATTCGGACATCGAATTCTAGACCCGCGAGGCGGGCGCGCCGTGGCGCGCGGTATGGAGAGCCGGACAATGCGCGACATGATGGGCCTGATGAAGCAGGCGCAGGCCATGCAGGCCAAGATGCAGGCCATGCAGGCCGAACTCGAAAACCTGATGGTTGAGGGCGCGGCCGGCGGAGGCATGGTCAAGGTCGAGGCCTCGGCCAAGGGCGTGCTCAAAAGCGTGTCGATCGATCCATCGCTGATGGTTCCGGACGAGCGCGAAATCCTCGAGGATCTCATCATTGCCGCCGTGGCGGATGCGCGCGGCAAGGCCGAGCGCATCATGGAGCAGCGCATGGCGGAGGTCACCAAGGGCCTGCCGATCCCGCCCGGCATGAAGCTGTTCTGACGCAATGAGCCGCGGAGCGGCCGGGCCCGAGATCGAGCGGCTGATCCAGCTGCTGGCGCGCCTGCCGGGGCTGGGCCCCCGATCGGCGCGCCGCGCCGCGCTGCACTTGGTGAAGAAGCGCGAGCAACTGCTTGGCCCGCTCTCCGACGCCATGCACGCTGCCCATGAGCGCATCGTCACGTGCGACGATTGCGGCAACATCGACACCGCCAATCCTTGCGGCATCTGCCGCGATGCCCGCCGCGATCCGTCAATCATCGTCGTCGTGGCGGACGTCGCGGATCTGTGGGCGCTCGAGCGCTCCGCGGCCATCGACGCGCGCTACCATGTGCTGGGCGGCGTGCTCTCGGCGCTGGACGGCATCAGGCCGGAGAACCTCAGCATCGACAGACTGATCGAACGGGTTTCGCAGGGCGATGTGAAGGAGTTGATTCTGGCTCTCAACGCCACGGTCGATGGCCAGACGACGGCGCACTATCTCACCGACAGGCTGGCGCACCTGCCGGTGAAGGTGACGCGCCTCGCCCACGGCGTGCCGGTGGGCGGCGAACTCGACTACCTCGACGACGGCACGCTGGCGGCCGCAATCCGACAGCGCACCGGCTTCTGATGGCGGGCCTCAGCGGTCGGCCTTCTCGCTTTGCGACTTGAGATCGAGATACTGCCGCGTGACCTGGTCGACATTGGCGGAGATCCAGCCCGCCATGTCCTCCTCCTCGTGCAGGGACTGCTGCAGGACGCGTGACACGTCGTTGAAGCTGCCGGCCTCCGCCATGCAGATGGCGGACTTGTACGAGGCGATCTCGAAGTTCTCGAAAGCCAGGTTGGCGAATGTGTTCTTCAGGATCTCGTCATCCGCCGCCGCATGCATGATTGCGCCCATGTTGGCGCTCATCTGCATGGCCATGTCCTTCAGCACCGACCGGCTCTCGTCGAACTGCGCCAGCAGCTTGTCGAGCCGTTCCTCCTGCCGGTTCGTTTCGTCGAGGTGCTGGCGCAGCCGCTGCGCCACGGCGGGGTAGTTCACCACCCGCGCGATCTGGCGCTCTATGAGCTGGCGGGCCTGCTTCTCGACGGCGTGGAGGTTGACCAGCCCGGTCGTGAGTTCGCTGCGGATGATGTCGGACCCGCGTTCCATGGCCATGCTCATGGCTTGTCTCCATTGAGGGGGATCGAGCCCGTTCAACGCCTCCTCGGCTCGCCAGTTCCGGCGGTGAGCCGTTTTCACGCAGCCCGCGCGCGGCGGAGCCAGAGCCAGCCGATGGCGATCAGAACGACGCCCGAGGCAAGGAAGCAAATGTCCCACCACAGCCACTGCGCGCGTGGCACGGTCTCGTTGACATGATGCAGCCCGAGGACCTGGTGGTTGACCAGCCCCTCGACCAGATTGAACAGGCCAAAGCCGATCAGCATCGTCGCCGGCAGGACGCCGCTGCGCCAAGACAGGTGCCGGCGTCGTGCGTGACGCCAGAGCACGAAAAGGCCGAGCAGCACGAAGACATAGGTTGCCGCGTGGAAGAGCCCGTCAGCCAGCGTGTTGAGCTTGAGCCCGTCAACCGTTTCGCTGGAGGCGCCGGCGCTGGACAGCATGTGGTGCCATTGCAGAATCTGGTGCAGCACGATTCCATCGAAGAAACCGCCGAGGCCAAGCCCGAACAGGATGCCGGCGGAAGCCGGAAATCCGCCATCGGCGGAGGCATGATCCACCGCGCCCTCGTCGCGTCTCGCCCGCGTCGTCGCCATGCGTCGCCCTCTCGGGCAGGTAACGTGTCGCCCTCTCGGGCGGGAAACGCCGGCTTCGAAAGCGATGTTCCGCGATGGCGGCGAGCCCAGGCGGCAGCGCCACTTGGCGATAGGCGTCCAGCGCAGGAGCGACTATACTCTTCGCCGGTTGGATCGAAGGTGGCTGACTGATTTCGACATGATCGGGCGTCGTGCGTTTCTGGCGGGGGCTGCGCCCTTCATTGCAGGCTGCGTGACGGAGCAGCGCCTCCCGACCGTGCCGCACGAACTGAGCGCTGCCGGCCGCGATTATTTCCTGGGCATACCCAATGCGCGCTTCCTGGTCGGCGCGCGCGACGTCGACATCCAGGCCGAATGGTTCAGGGTCGAGAGCCGCCGCATCGCCATGGGCCGGGGCGGCGATTACCACATCCTCGCATTGTCGGGCGGCGGCGCGGACGGCGCCTACGGCGCAGGCCTGCTGAACGGCTGGAGCGAGCGGGGCGACCGGCCCGATTTCGAGATGGTCACCGGCATTTCGACAGGGGCCTTGATCGCCCCGCTGGCTTTTCTCGGCAAGGCCTACGACGCCGACCTGACGCGCCTCTACACGACGATCAGCGACAGCGACATCATCTCGCCACGCAACATCGCCACCGCGCTGCTCAGCGATGCCTTCAACGACAGCGCGCCGCTGGCCCAGCTCATCGAGCGGACGCTGACCGACGACATGATCCGCCAGATCGCGGTCGAGTATCGTCAGGGCCGTTTCCTGATCGTCGGAACCACCAATCTGGATCTCGGCCGGCAGGTCATCTGGAACATCGGCGCGCTGGCCGCCAGCGACCGGCCAGAGGCGTTCCAGGCGATCAGGCGCATCCTGCTCGCCTCCGCCTCCATCCCCGGCCTGTTCCCGCCCGTCCTGTTCGACATCGAGGTGGATGGCGTGCGGCGGCAGGAACTGCACGTCGACGGCGGCGCGGCGTCCCAGATCTTCCTCTACCCCACGGGGCTGAGCGTGAGGAATGCGCCCGCCTCGATCCGCCAGCGCCGCCGCATTGCCTGGATCATCCGCAATGGCCGGACCCGCGACCTGCCCGCCGAGACCGAGCGCAGCCTCACCGCGATCTCGACCCGCGCGATCTCGACGCTGATCGGCGCGAACTCGCAGGGCGACATCTACCGGATCTACCTTCAGACGCAGCGCGACAAGGTCGACTTCAATCTCGCCTACATCCAGGGCGGATTCTCTCGCGTCGCCAAGACGCCGTTCGACCGCGAGTACATGAACGAGCTCTATGCCTTCGGCCGCCGCCGCATGCTGGAGGACCGCGTCTGGGTGAAGAGCCCGCCCGGCTTCGTGCTGTGATGCGGCCGCGTCACTTCAGCCTGTCCCTGATCCGTCTCGCCAGACCGTCGCGCACGTCGCGGTAGGCGTCGAGCACCTGATCGCGCGAGCCCTGCACGATGGTGGGGTCCGGCGTCGGCCAGTATTCGACCTCGGCCGCGATCGTCCGCGTCAGCCCCAGCGCCTTGTGGTGCGCCTCGGGCGAGAGCGTGATGATGAGGTCGAAGTTGAGGCCTTCCCATTCCTCCAGCTCGTCGATGGTGCGCGGCCGGTGCTTGCGCTCGTCGATGCCCATCTCCTCCATGACCGAGATCATGAACGGGTCCGCCTCGCTGGTGCGCACCCCGGCCGACTGCACATAGAGCGAGCGGCCGAAGAAGTGCTTGGCGAGCCCCTCCGCCATCGGCGAGCGGACGGCGTTCTGCGCGCACATGAACAGCACGCTCTGGGGGCGGCGCGCCGGGCTTGGCTGGTCGGGCGCGTCCGCGGCCATGCCGGC
>JAIXZF010000081.1 GCA_027489835.1 Hyphomicrobiales bacterium | reverse complement strand
CGAGCAGCACGGTCTGGAACAGATCGCTCATGCCGGCGCCTTCCCCGCGAAGCGCCCGTAGAGCTGCACGATGCGCTCGGCGAACAGCATCTCCAGCGCGCCGGCGAAGAGGATGACGAAGCCCTGGATGACGATGATCATCTCGCGGGTGATCTTGGGCTTGTCGAAGGCGAGCTCCGCGCCGCCCTGGTAGAGCACGCCGAAGAGGAGCGCGGCGAGCACGATGCCGAAGGGATGGCCGCGCCCCATCAGCGCCACCGCGATCCCGACGAAGCCGGCGCCGGCGGTGAACTCGTTGATGAGCCGGCCCTGCACGCCGAGGATCTCGTTGGTGGCCATCAGGCCCGCGAGGCCGCCCGAGATGAGGAGCGCGATGACGGTGATGCGCGCGGGCGAGATGCCGGCATAGATCGCGGCGTCCGGGTTCGCGCCCACGGTGCGGATGGCGTAGCCGAGGCGCGTGCGCCAGATCAGCACCCAGACCAGCACGGCGGCGATGATGGCGAAGACGAAGGAGAGGTTGAGCGGCGTGCGCGTGAGCGTGATGCCGAAGGCCGCGGCCATCTGGTTCATCAGCGGCAGCGTGGCGCCCGGCACGAACTTGGCCGTTTCGGGCGCCATCGAGCCCGCCATCTTCATGGGGCCGACGAGCAGGTAGACCAAGAGCGTCGCGGCGAGGAAGTTGAACATGATCGTGGTGATCACGACATGGCTGCCGCGATAGGCCTGCAGATAGGCCGGGATGAAGACCCAGAGAGCGCCTGCCGCCGCGGCGCCGAGCACGCATAGCGGCAGGAGTATCGGCCATGGCAGGAAGGGCAGCGAGAGCGCCACGAGAGCGGCGCCGAGCCCGCCCATCAGCGCCTGGCCCTCGCCGCCGATGTTGAAATGGCCGGCATGGAAGGCGACCGCCACCGCAAGGCCGGTGAAGATGAAGCTCGTGGCGTAATAGAGCGTGTAGCCCAGCCCGTACTGCGAGCCGAGCGCGCCGCGCAGCATGATGCCCAGCGCCTCCAGCGGGCTCTCGCCGATGATCGCCACCACCACGCCCGCCGCGAGGAAGGCGACGGCGACGTTGACCAGCGGCACGAGGCCGGCGGTGAGCCAGATCGGGGCGGCTTTGGCGCTCATGCGGGGCCGGTCATGCCGCCACCTGCGGCGCGTCGCCGGAGACGCCGGCCATGAGCAGGCCCATGTCCTGCTCGTTGGTGTCCTCGGGGCGGCGCTCGCCGGTGATGCGCCCTCCGCACATGACGAGCACGCGGTCGGACAGGGCCAGCACCTCGTCGAGCTCGGTCGAGATCAAGAGGATCGCCTTGCCGGCATCGCGCAGCGCGATCAGCCGCTTGTGGATGAACTCGATGGCGCCGATGTCGACGCCGCGCGTCGGCTGGCCGACCAGCAGCACCTTGGGATCGCGCTCGATCTCGCGGGCCAGCACGATCTTCTGCTGGTTGCCGCCGGAGAACAGCGCGGTGCGCAGCGTGGGGTCGGCGGGGCGCACGTCGAAGGCCTGCATCTTGGCGGCGCAGTCGGCCATCACGGCGTCGCGGTCGAGGAAGGGCCAGCGGCCGAAGCGGTCCTCGTCGGCGCAGCCGAGGATGGCGCTTTCGGCGGCGTCGAACGGCTTCACCAGCCCCATCCTGTGGCGGTCCTCGGGCACATGGCGCAGGCCCTTGTGGCGCAGCGCGAGCGGATCGTCCGCGCCGCCGGGATCAAGCCTTGCTCCTTCCAGCAACACTTCACCGAAGGTAGGCTTCCGGATGCCGGCGATGGCCTCCAGCAGCTCCGACTGGCCATTGCCGGACACGCCGGCGATGCCGACGATCTCGCCGGCGCGCACGGTGAAGCTGACGTCGTCGAGCCGGGCGGTGCCGCGGCCATCGCGCACGGTGAGGCCGCGCACCTCGAGCACGGGGCGGCCGGGCTCGGCCGGGCCCTTGTCCACGGTCAGCACCACGCGGCGGCCCACCATCATCTCGGCGAGGTCGGACGGGCTGGTGGAGGCGGTCTCGACCGTGCCGACCATCTCGCCCCGGCGCATCACCGAGACGCGGTCGGTCACCGCCATGATCTCCTTGAGCTTGTGCGTGACGATGATGACCGTCTTGCCCTCGGAGGCGAGGCGGCGCAGCAGCACGAACAGCTTCTCGACCTCGGTGGGGGTGAGCACGGCGGTGGGCTCATCGAGGATGAGGATATCGGCGCCCTTGACCAGCGCCTTGAGGATTTCGACCCGCTGGAGTTCGCCAACGGCGAGGTCGCCCGCCACGGCATCCGGGTTCACGTCCATGCCATAGGAATAGGACAGCGCCTGGAGCTTGGCGCGGATGGCGGAGGCGCCGCTGGCCGTGAAGACGCCGCCCTCGGCGCCGAGCATCACGTTCTCGACCACGGTGAAGGTCTCGACCAGCATGAAATGCTGGTGGACCATGCCGATGCCCGAATGGATGGCATCGGCCGGCGTGCGGATGCGGCTCGGCTTGCCTTCGATGGCGATGGCGCCGGCATCGGCGTGGTAGAAGCCGTAGAGGATCGACATCAGCGTCGACTTGCCGGCGCCGTTCTCGCCGATCAGCCCGTGCACCGTGCCCTTCATGACCGTCATGTCGACCGCGACATTGGCGTGGACCGCGCCGAAGCGCTTGTCGATGCCGGTCATCTGGATGGCGGGAGGGGATGGCATCAAGAGCCTTCAAAATGAGGATGGCCGGGATTGTGGCCCGGCCATCCGCTCCGTTCAAGCCGCCAGCGCGGCGGGGCTCACTGCACCGGGCAGGCGCTGTTCGACATGAAGTCGTGCACCGTGACGCGGCCGGCCTTGATGTCGTCGGCGGCCTTGGTGACGGCGGCCCGCATCTCGGCGGTGACCAGCGGGGCATTGTTGGTGTCGTCGGCCCAATCCACGCCACCCTCGGCGAGGCCGAGCACGGTGTTGCCGGGCTTCCAGGTGCCGGCGCGGGCCGTGGTGAAGGAGGTGTGGACCGCGACGTCGACGCGCTTGAGCATCGAGGTCAGCACCTTGCCCGGATGAAGGGCGTTCTGGTTCGAGTCGACGCCGATCGAGAGCGCGCCGCCATCGGCAGCGGCCTGCATCACGCCGATGCCGGTGGCGCCGGAGGCATGATAGATCACGTCCGCGCCCTGGGAGATCTGGCCGCGGGCGAGCTCGCCGCCGCGCACCGGATCGCGGAAGGCTGCGCCCGTGGTGCCGGTCATGTTCTGGATGACGGTGGCGGCGGGCTTGGCCGCCTTGACGCCCTGCACGTAGCCGCAGGCGAAGCGGCGGATGAGCGGGATGTCCATGCCCCCGACGAAGCCGACGGTGTTCTTCTTGGTGGCGAGGCCGGCGAGGACGCCGACGAGATAGGAGCCCTCATGCTCCTTGAAGACGATGGACTGCACGTTCGGCAGGTTCACGGCCGAGTCGATGATCGAGAAGCGAGTGTTGGGGAACTCGGCCGCGACCTTCTCCAGAGCAGCGCGGAAGGAGAAGCCGACCGCGACGATCGGGTTCTGGCCGCGCTGGGCGAAATTGCGCAGGGCCTGCTCGCGCTGCGCGTCGTTCTGGATCTCGAAGTCGCGGTAATCGACGCCGGTCTCCTTCTTGAAGCGCTCGGCGCCGGTGTAGGCCGCCTCGTTGAACGACTTGTCGAACTTGCCGCCGAGGTCATAGACCACCGCGGGCTGCACGGCCTGCTGCGCCAGCGCAGCGACGGCGGACATCGCGACGCCGGCGAGGGCGAGGGCGAGGGATTTGAAACGCATGGTGAGGACCTCCCAGACTTCTGTGGCGGATGACACGCAAACCCGCCGGAACCGGGGGCACGATGGCACGGGAGATAGGACGACGCCAAGGCTCAACAAGACGGCAGCGCGCCGCTTGCCCGCAATTTCAGCATTGCGGGCGCAAGGCGCGGGGACTACGCCTCGATCATGAGCTTCAGCGACACGGAGATCGAGCGCTATGCCCGCCACCTGGTTCTGCCGGAGATCGGCGGGCCGGGGCAGGCGCGGCTCGCGGCGGCGCGGGTCTTGGTGATCGGCGCGGGCGGGCTCGGCGCGCCGCTGATCCTCTACCTCGCGGCGGCCGGGGTGGGCTGCATCGGCATCGTCGACGACGACACGGTGTCGCTCTCCAACCTTCAGCGCCAGGTGATCCACGGCGTCGCCGATATCGGCCGGCCCAAGGTGTCGAGCGCGGCCGAGGCGGTGGCCCGCATCAACCCCCATGTGCTGGTCGAGCCGCACGCGCACCGCATCGAGGCCCGCAACGCGCGGGCACTGGTGGCGCAATATGACCTCGTGGCCGATGGCTGCGACAATTTCGAGACGCGCTATGGCGTGGCCGATGCCTGCCAAGCGGAGAGAAAACCGCTCGTGACGGCCGCGCTCGGCCGCTTCGACGCCACGCTGACGACGCTGCGCCCCTTCGAGCGCAGGCCGGACGGTACGCCCAACCCCTCCTACCGCGACCTTTTCCCCCGCCAGCCGGCCCCCGGCGTGGTGCCGAGCTGCGCCGAGGCCGGCGTGCTCGGCGCTCTCGCCGGCATGATGGGCTCGATGATGGCGCTCGAGGTGATCCGCGAGATCACCGGCTTCGGCACGGGACTGACAGGACGGCTGCTGATGATCGACGCGATGGGGATGCGGGTGGAGGAGGTGGGCTATTGAGGGGGCGTGGCGGCGTCCCTTGCCACGTCTCCTCGCGTGACGTCCGGCGCTTCTGGCGACAATGTAGGCCATGATCCGCATTATCCTGCTGGACCGGGCTGTTTCCGGCAATTGCTGGCGCGCTCGCTTGCAAGCCGCTCTTGTCGGCGTTCCCCTGGAGCGCATCGAGGTCGACATCCTTGCGGGAGAAAACAGCCAGGAGGCATTCCTTCGCCTCAACCCGCGCGGACAGGTTCCTGTGCTTCTCGTGCATGAGAACGGCGTCCTTCGGCCGATCTGCGATAGTCTGGCCATCATGATGTGGCTGGCGGCGCGCTTCGGCACGGGTTGGCTGGCGGTCTCGCCAGATGATCGCGCGCGCGAGCAGGAATGGCTCGCGGTCGCCGCGGCTGAGCACCAGTCCGCAATCAGGGCTGCGCGCGGCGCCATGTTGTTTGGCGTCAAGCCGGCCGGATTTGCGCTTGAGACGTCGCAACATGCGACGCGCCGATGCCTTGCAATGATGGATGGGCACCTGGCTAAACGTCGCTGGCTCGTGACGGACCACGCAACGATTGCCGATATCGCCTGCTTTCCCTATGCGTCGCTTGCAGGAGACACTGGTGTCGATCTGACGGCGTTTCCCTCGCTTCGTCGCTGGATCGGCGACATCGAAGCGTTACCCGGCTTTCAGTCGCTCAGCGCACAGACCGGTCAAGAACGGAACTGGGCCGAAGCACGGGACGAGATCAATGCAATGGCAGCCGGCCGCCTGTGACGGCGGCCGGACCAGCCTTCAATCCAGAACGGTCATCCTGGTCGCGACGTTGCCGCGCGTTGCATTGCTGTAGGCGCAGATGCGCTTCGCTTCCGCCAGCACGGCATCGCGCTCGCTGCCCCTGAGGCCGGGTGCCGAAACGGCCAGTTCCGCCTCGATCAGGAAAGCGCCGTCATCGGCCGCAACGAGGACGGCCGTCCCGCGCACCCTCACATCCCCTGCATCCAGCCCGAGGCCCTTCGCCGCGAAGCGGATCGAGCTCGTGAAGCAGGCGGCATAGCCCGCCGCAAAGAGCTGCTCGGGGTTGGCGCCCTGGCCCGAGCCGCCGAGCGCCTTCGGCATGGCCAGAGCGACGTCGAGCTGGCCATCCTCTGTGGCGGCGCGCCCGTCGCGCCCGCCGGAGACATGCACCATGGCCGTGTAAAGCTGCTTCATGGCTCGACCTCAACGGCTGTAGGGACGGGCGGCGATGTCGTAGAACGGCTGGGGCAACCCCTTGACGCCGAGCTGCACGAAGGCGCGGGGCCAGTCGAACTGATCCCAGTGCTCCTGCAGCTTGCCGTCCTTCACCGACCACACGTCGATCACGTCGAATTCGAGCTTCTGGCCGTTGGCGGCGATGCCGAGAAGCGGGGCGCCGGTCACGGTCCCCTTCCAGGTCCAGCGCGTCACGACCCGTTCGGTCGTCGCGAAGACGTCATGCAGGATGAAGGTCGAGTCGGGCATCGACTGGTAGATGACGGGGATGAAGTCGATCAGGCCCTTGCGCCCCTGCGGCACGAGCGGATTGTGCTGAACGTAATCCTCGGCGACGATGCGCTCGAGGATCTTCACCCGCTTCTCCTGCGAGCGCTCGTTGAGCAGCACGTCCGAGAAGGTCCGCCCGAGCCAGACATTGTAGGCGACGGTGCCAGGCGCGGCCGGCGGTTCGGTCATGTCCTTGGCGTGGCTGGCGTTCGGCGCGACGAGATAGAGCGCGGCTAGGGAAGCGCCGATGAAGCGGCTTCGTGTGATGGGAGGCATGGCTTTATCTTTCGGAGCCGGACCCCGTCCGGGCGGAAGCCGGACCATCCGGCTCGGCGGAATATAAATGATCGTTCGATCATAAACAGCCCGCCAGATCACTTGATTCATGATCAATCGATCACTATGTTGTGAGAATGGCCAGGCCCCGTGAAATCGACATCGATGTGGCGACCGGACAGGCGATGGAGCTGTTCTGGCGCAAGGGGTTCGTCGCGACCTCGATGTCGGACATCTATGCCGCGACCGGCCTGAAGCCCGGGAACCTGTACGCCACGTTTGGCGATAAAGACGGCCTGTTTCGCGCAGCCTTCGAGGCCTACACGAAGCACTTCCAGTCGACGTTGCCGCATGACGTCGATGGCCTGTCGGCCATACGCGCCTGGCTCGACACGCAAGTTCACCTCGCTGTCGGCGATCCCGACCGCAAGGGGTGCCTCATCATCAACACCAATCTCGAACGGGAGGCTCATTCTCCCGAGACCCAGCGGCTCGCGGCCGAGAGACTCGACGACATCCGCGCGTTCTTTGCGCGCCAGGTCGAAATCGCAGAGTCGCGCGGCCAGCTGTCCGCGGATCTCAAGACAGTCGATTTCCTGGTCGGAACGGTCCTTGCCATCATGACCATGGCCCGAAGCGGTCTGACGCCCGAAGCCGTGCGCCGCATGGCGGAGCAGGCCATGGATACCCTCTGCGAGCCCGGCGCCCGGAGATCCGTCTCATGATCGAGGTCCAGGCTAGCGGGCCGAGGCGAAAGCCGGGCTCTTATGTCATCGAATCAGGCAGGCACCGCCCCATGGCGGCCGCTCTCTGGTGGCGGCCAACAGGCGCACCAAGGACGCGAACCTGTCCTCCTTCCCTCACCCCACCTTCCCCTCGATCGCATCCCACACTCCCACCGCCAGATCGGGCCCGCCGAGGCGCTTGATGGCGCGGATGCCTGTTGGCGAGGTGACGTTGATTTCGGTGAGGGAGCCGTCGATGACGTCGATGCCGACGAAGATGAGGCCGCGCGCCTTGAGAGAGGGGCCGATACGCTCGCAGATTTCCATTTCGCGGGCCGAGAGGTCGGTGGGCTTGGCGGCGCCGCCGCGCACCATGTTGGAGCGGATGTCGTTCTCGGCCGGCACGCGGTTGATCGCGCCGGCGCAGACGCCGTCGATCAGGATGATGCGCTTGTCGCCCTCGGTGACCTTGGGCAGGAAGCGCTGCACCACCCAGGGCTCGCGGAACATCTGCGCGAAGAGATCGTAGAGCGAGCCGAAATTCGGGTCGATCCGGCCGACCTTGAACACCGCCGCGCCGCCATTGCCGTAAAGCGGCTTCATGACGATGTCGCCGAATTCGGCGCGGAAGGCCTCGATCTCGGCCTTGTCGCGCGTGATCAGCGTCGGCGGCATCAGGTCGGGGAATTCGGTGACGAAGATCTTCTCGGGCGCATTGCGGACATGGGCCGGGTCGTTGACCACCAACGTCTTCGGGTGGATGCGCTCGAGCAGATGGGTGGTGGTCACGTAGCCCATGTCGAAGGGTGGATCCTGCCTGAGCAGCACGACGTTGGCATCAGCGCCGAGGTCGAGCCGCTCCTCGGGGCCGAGCGTGACATGGTCCCCCTCGACGTCGCGCACGGTGGTGGGCTTCGCGACAGCCGTGACCTTGCCGTCGCGCATCGAGAGCCGGTCGGGCGTGTAGGTAAAGAGCCGGTGGCCGCGCGCCTGAGCTTCCAGCATCAGGGCGAAGGTGGAATCGCCCGCGATGCGGATGCGCTCGACGGGGTCCATCTGGACGGCGACGGTGAGGGTCATGGGCGGTTCCTGGCGGCTTCGATCGGTGGCCCGCCGGTTGGGCCGGCCGGCTTCAGGCGCATATCGGCGCGGCGCCCCGCAAAGCGCAAGCCCCGCGCCTTCCGGGGGCGGCCGTCAGGTCTGCGGGAGGTCGAACAGATGCGGCATGTGCCGGGGCCAACTGCCGCGGCCGATGAACACCGCATCGGCGCGCAGGGTCAGGCCGGCCGCCCAATGGTTACGGGCGCGCCAATCGGCGATGCGGCGCGTCATCAGCCGGGCCTTTTCTGCGGTGACGGCGCCGGCCGCGTCGGCCATCGCGGCGCGGGCCTTGACCTCGACGAAAATGACGAGCCGGCCGCGTTTGGCGATCAGGTCGATCTCGCCGCCCTTGCCGCCATAGCGGCGCGCGAGGATGCGGAAGCCCTTCAGCGTGAGGAGCGCGATCGCCAGCCATTCGGCCTT
>JAIXZF010000231.1 GCA_027489835.1 Hyphomicrobiales bacterium | reverse complement strand
GCTTCCAGCTGCGCCTCGAGCGACAGCGGGACGTGCACGGCCATCTGGTCGCCGTCGAAGTCGGCGTTGAACGCGGCGCAGACCAGCGGGTGCAGCTGGATCGCCTTGCCCTCGATCAGCGTCGGCTCGAAGGCCTGGATGCCAAGGCGGTGCAGCGTCGGCGCGCGGTTCAGGAGCACGGGATGCTCGCGGATGACCTCGTCCAGGATGTCCCAGACCTCGGGCTTCTCCTTCTCGACGAGCTTCTTGGCCTGCTTGACGGTGGCTGAGTAGCCCTTGGCGTCGAGGCGGGCATAGATGAAGGGCTTGAACAGCTCGAGCGCCATCTTCTTCGGCAGGCCGCACTGGTGCAGCTTGAGCTCGGGACCGACGACGATGACCGAGCGGCCCGAATAGTCGACGCGCTTGCCGAGCAGATTCTGGCGGAACCGGCCCTGCTTGCCCTTGAGCATGTCGGCGAGCGACTTCAGCGGGCGCTTGTTGGCGCCCGTGATGACGCGGCCGCGGCGGCCGTTGTCGAACAGGGCGTCGACCGACTCCTGCAGCATCCGCTTCTCGTTGCGGATGATGATGTCGGGCGCGCGCAGCTCGATGAGGCGCTTGAGGCGGTTGTTGCGGTTGATGACGCGGCGATAGAGATCGTTCAGGTCCGATGTGGCGAAGCGGCCGCCATCGAGCGGAACGAGCGGGCGCAGGTCCGGCGGGATCACCGGCACGACCGTCATCACCATCCACTCGGGCTTGTTGCCCGACTGCTGGAAGGCCTCGATGATCTTGAGGCGCTTCATCAGCTTCTTGGGCTTGAGCTCGGACGTGGTCGTCGCGATCTCATGGCGCAGGTCGGCCTGCACCTTCTCGAGGTCGAGCGAGCGCAGCATCTCGCGCAGCGCCTCGGCGCCGATCATCGCGGTGAAGCTGTCAGCGCCGTACTCGTCCTGGAAGCGCAGATAGTCGTCCTCGGAGAGGATCTGGCGATCCTTCAGGGGCGTCAGGCCGGGCTCGAGGACGATGTAGCTCTCGAAGTACAGGACGCGCTCGAGGTCCTTCAGCGGCATGTCCAGCAGAAGGCCGATGCGGCTGGGCAGCGACTTCAGGAACCAGATGTGCGCGACGGGGGCTGCGAGTTCGATATGGCCCATGCGCTCGCGCCGGACGCGCGCGAGGGTGACCTCGACGCCGCACTTCTCGCAGATCACGCCCTTGTACTTCATGCGCTTGTACTTGCCGCACAGGCACTCGTAATCCTTGATGGGTCCGAAGATGCGCGCGCAGAACAGGCCGTCACGCTCGGGCTTGAACGTGCGGTAGTTGATGGTCTCCGGCTTCTTGATCTCGCCGAACGACCAGGACAGAATCTTCTCCGGGCTCGCGAGCGAGATGCGGATCGCGTCGAAGCCGACCGGCTGAGCCGGCTGGCCGAACAGATTCATGACCTCTTGATTCATCTGTCTCTCCCGAACTGGGGACGGTGCGCGCTGGCGAACCCGAAACCCCGTTCCTGAAATGCGTGCCGGAGCCGATGCCCGCGGCGGTTAAGACGAGAGGCGGCCCCTGGAAAGGAGCCGCCGATCGCGTGACGCTTACTCGGCGGCCTCGGAAGGAGGCAGCTCCATCGGCGGCTTCTTGTTGTTCTGCAATTCCACGTTTAGGCCGAGCGAACGCATTTCCTTGACGAGCACGTTGAAGCTCTCCGGAATGCCGGCCTCGAAATTGTCCTCGCCGCGCACGATGCTCTCGTACACCTTGGTGCGGCCCGCGACGTCGTCCGACTTCACGGTCAGCATTTCCTGCAGCGTGTAGGCGGCGCCGTAGGCTTCGAGGGCCCACACCTCCATTTCGCCGAAGCGCTGGCCGCCGAACTGCGCCTTTCCGCCCAGCGGCTGCTGGGTGACGAGGCTGTAGGGGCCGATCGAACGGGCGTGGATCTTGTCGTCGACGAGGTGGTGCAGCTTCAGCATGTAGATGTAGCCGACCGTGACCTTGCGGTCGAAGGCGTCGCCGGTCCTCCCGTCATATAGGGTGACCTGCCCCGAGGCATCAAGGCCGGCATCGGCCAGGAGCCGCTCGATGTCTCCTTCGTTCGCACCGTCGAAGACGGGAGTCGCGATCGGGACGCCGCGGCGCAGGTTGTTGCCCATCTCGGCCAGCTCATGGTCGGACATCGCGTTGATTTCCGCGTGGTCCGATCCGTAGATCTGGTCGAAGGTCTTGCGCATGCCGGAGGCTTCGCCCGCCTTCATGTAGGCATCGACCGCGGCCGCCACCTGCTTGCCGAGGCCAGCGGCGGCCCAGCCCAGATGGGTCTCCAGGATCTGGCCGACGTTCATGCGGCTCGGCACGCCGAGCGGGTTCAGCACGATGTCGGCATGGGTGCCGTCCGCCAGGAAGGGCATGTCCTCGACCGGAACGATCTTGGACACCACGCCCTTGTTGCCGTGGCGGCCCGCCATCTTGTCGCCGGGCTGGATCTTGCGCTTCACCGCGACGAAGACCTTGACCATCTTCATCACGCCGGGCGGCAGTTCGTCGCCGCGCTGCAGCTTCTCGACCTTGTCGAGGAAACGCTGCTCGAGGCGCTTCTTCGACTCGTCGTACTGCTTCCGCATCGCCTCGATCTCGGACATGACCGCGTCGTCGCCGACCGCGAACATCCACCACTGGGAGCGCGGATACTGCGAGATGGCGTCCTTGCCGAGGACGGTGTCCTTCTTGAAGCCCTTGGGGCCGGCGAGCCCGACCTTGCCGTCGAGCACGTCGGACAGGCGCGCATAGGTGTTGCGGTCGAGGATCGCCTGCTCGTCGTCGCGGTCCTTGGCGAGGCGTTCGATCTCCTCGCGCTCGATCGCCTGGGCGCGCTCGTCCTTGTCCACGCCGTGGCGGTTGAACACGCGCACTTCCACGATCGTGCCCTGCACGCCCGGAGGCACGCGGAGCGAGGTGTCGCGCACGTCGGAGGCCTTCTCGCCGAAGATGGCGCGCAGGAGCTTTTCCTCCGGCGTCATCGGGCTTTCGCCCTTGGGCGTGATCTTGCCGACAAGGATGTCGCCGGCGGCCACTTCGGCGCCGATGTAGACAATGCCCGCCTCGTCGAGGTTCTTGAGCGCTTCCTCGGCCACGTTCGGGATGTCCCGCGTGATTTCCTCGGGGCCGAGCTTGGTGTCGCGGGCCATCACCTCAAATTCCTCGATATGGATCGAGGTGAACACGTCTTCCGAGACGATCTTCTCGCTCAGCAGGATCGAGTCTTCGAAGTTGTAGCCATTCCACGGCATGAACGCGACGAGCACGTTCCGGCCGAGCGCGAGCTCGCCCAGATCGGTCGACGGGCCGTCGGCGATGATGTCGCCCTTCTTCACGATGTCGCCCACACGCACCAGCGGACGCTGGTTGATGCAGGTCGACTGGTTCGAGCGCTGGAACTTCATCATGCGATAGATGTCGACGCCCGGTTTGGTCGGGTCGGTCTCTTCCGTGGCGCGGACGACGATGCGGGTCGCATCGATCTGGTCGATGATGCCCGAACGGCGGGCAGCGATCGCGGCGCCGGAATCGCGCGCCACGACGCTTTCCATGCCGGTGCCCACGAAGGGCGCGTCGGCGCGGACGAGCGGCACGGCCTGGCGCTGCATGTTCGAGCCCATCAGCGCGCGGTTCGCGTCATCGTTCTCGAGGAATGGGATGAGCGCGGCCGCGACCGAGACGAGCTGCTTCGGCGACACCTCCATCAGGTCGACCTTGTCGACCGGCACGACGATGACCTCGCCGGCATGACGGCAGACGATCAGGTCCTCCATCAGGCGGCCATCCTTGTCCATGCTGGCATCGGCCTGGGCGACGTTGTGCTTGGCCTCCTCCATGGCGGAGAGATAGACGACCTCGCTGGTCACCTGGCTGTCGCGCACCTTGCGGAACGGCGTCTCGATGAAGCCGTACTTGTTAACCCGCGCAAAGGTGGCGAGCGAGTTGATCAGGCCGATGTTCGGGCCTTCCGGCGTCTCGATCGGGCAGATGCGGCCGTAATGGGTCGGGTGCACGTCGCGCACCTCGAAGCCGGCGCGCTCGCGCGTCAGGCCGCCCGGTCCGAGCGCGGAAAGACGACGCTTGTGCGTGACTTCCGAGAGCGGGTTCGTTTGGTCCATGAACTGCGAGAGCTGGCTGGAGCCGAAGAACTCGCGCACCGCGGCGGCCGCGGGCTTCGCGTTGATCAGGTCCTGCGGCATCACGGTGTCGATGTCGACGCTCGACATGCGCTCCTTGATGGCGCGCTCCATGCGGAGCAGGCCGAGGCGGTACTGGTTCTCCATCAGCTCGCCCACCGAGCGCACGCGCCGGTTGCCGAGATGGTCGATGTCGTCGATCTCGCCCTTGCCGTCGCGCAGGTCCACGAGCGCCTTGGCAACGGCGAGGATGTCCTCCTTGCGCAGCACGCGCACGGTGTCCGCGGCGTCGAGGTCGAGGCGCATGTTCATCTTCACGCGGCCGACGGCCGAGAGGTCATAGCGCTCGGAGTCGAAGAACAGAGACTGGAACATGTTCTGCGCGGATTCGAGCGTCGGCGGCTCGCCGGGACGCATCACCCGGTATATGTCGAACAGCGCCTCTTCGCGGGAAGAGTTCTTGTCGACGTTCAGCGTGTTGCGGATGTAGGGGCCGATCGTGACGTGGTCGATGTCGAGCACCGGCACCTCGTCGAAGCCCGCATCGGTCAGCAGCTTCAGCAGCTTCTCGGAGATTTCGTCGCCGGCCTCGGCGAAGATCTCGCCGGTCTGCGCGTTGACGAGGTCCTCGGCCACATACTGGCTGATCAGGTCCTCATCCGCGGCGCGCAGGAACTTGAGGCCCTTTTCGGTGAGGAGGCGCGCCTGGCGGGCGACGAGCTTCTTGCCCGCTTCGACCACGACCTCGCCGGTGTCGGCGTTGATCAGGTCGACGGTCGCCTTGTAGCCCTTCATGCGCTCGGCGTCGTACGGGATGCGCCAGGCATCCTTGTGGCGCTGGTACACGACGCGGCCGTAGAAGCGGTTGAGGATCTCCTCGCCGTCCATGCCGAGCGCGTAGAACAGCGACGTGACCGGGAGCTTGCGCTTGCGGTCGATGCGCGCATGCACGACGTCCTTGGCGTCGAACTCGATGTCGAGCCAGGAGCCGCGATAGGGAATGATGCGGGCGGCGAACAGCAGCTTGCCCGAGGAATGGGTCTTGCCCTTGTCATGGTCGAAGAACACGCCCGGCGAGCGGTGCATCTGCGAGACGATGACGCGCTCGGTGCCGTTGACGATGAAGGTGCCGTTGTCGGTCATGAGCGGCATGTCGCCCATGTAGACTTCCTGTTCCTTGATGTCCTTGATCGACTTGGCCTGGGTGTCCGGGTCGATGTCGAACACGATCAGGCGCAGCGTCACCTTGAGCGGCGCGGCGAAGGTGATGCCGCGCTGGCGGCACTCGTCGACGTCGTACTTCGGAGCCTCGAAGGTGTACTTCACGAACTCCAGCATCGAGGCGCCAGAAAAGTCCGAGATCGGGAACACCGACCTGAAGACAGACTGGAGACCTTCGTCGGGGCGACCACCCTTGGGCTCGTCGACAAGCAGAAACTGGTCATAGGACGCCTTCTGAACCTCGATGAGGTTCGGCATCTGGATGACTTCCCTGATCTTGCCGAAGAACTTGCGGATGCGCCTGCGACCCTGGAGCGTGTTGGCCATGTGGTTCCTCGCTTTGAGCTGACGGCTGACCGGAATGCCCGATGGGCGCTCTGGTCAGGCGTCCGGCGCGATCGGCGCCGGTGATGGTTCGGTCGGTCCGGGGAGCGGGCGCGTTCCACGCCCCTGCTTCGCCATGCTGTCAACGGCGCAAAGGCCCCGGGGCTTTACCCCAGGGCCGTCACGCAACATGTGGAGATGTCCGGCATCAGCCGGACGAACTCACTTGAGCTCGACCTTCGCGCCGACGGCTTCGAGGGTCTTCTTGAGCTTCTCGGCTTCGTCCTTGCCGACGCCTTCCTTGACGGGCTTCGGCGCGGCCTCGACGAGGTCCTTGGCTTCCTTGAGGCCGAGGCCGGTGATCGCGCGGACCTCCTTGATGACCTCGATCTTCTTGTCGCCGGCGGCGGCGAGAACGACCGTGAACTCGGTCTGCTCCTCGACGGCGGCGGCGGGCGCGGCGGCGGCCGGGCCGGCAGCGACCGCGACGGCCGCGGCGGCCGAGACGCCCCACTTCTCTTCAAGCATCTTCGCGAGATCAGCCGCCTCGAGGACGGTCAGGCTCGACAGCGTTTCGACGATTTTCGCCAGATCAGCCATGTCACATTTCCTTGTCGTGTCAGTTTGCGAATAGAGTTTGAACCATCAGGTTCGGTGCAGGTCAGCCTCAGGCCGCCTCGTCTCGCTTGGCATAGGCCCCGAACACACGCGCCAGCTTGGCAGCCGGAGCGGTCGAGAGCTGCGCGATCTTCGTCGCCGGGGCGACGAGCAGGCCAAGGAGCTTGGCGCGCAGTTCATCGAGGGACGGCATCGTGGCGAGGGCCTTGACGCTGTCCGGGTTCAGGGCGGTCGAGCCCATGGCTCCGCCAAGGATGACCAGCTTGTCGTTGGTCCTGGCGAAGTCGACTGCGACCTTCGGGGCGGCGACCGGGTCCTTGCTGTAGGCCAGCAAGGTGGGGCCCTTGAGCAGGGCACCGATGGACGCCGCGTCCGTGCCTTCGAGAGCGATCTTGGCCAGGCGGTTCTTCGCGACCTTCACGGTGCCGCCAGCCTTGCCCATCTCGCGACGGAGCTTCTGCATGTCGGCAACGGTCAGGCCTGCGTAGTGGGCCACGACGACGACGGAATGCGTCTTGAAGACGTCATTCAGTTCCGCCACGGCTTCGCGTTTTTGCGAACGATCCACTTGGGCTCTCTCCGGTTTGGCGGGTCTCCCCGCCGGCTCAAGTTAGCCGTCCCTCGGACTCATCGCGGCGTTGTGCCGCGACATCCCTCGGGACGACGCTCAACGCCCTGCCCCCTGAACCTCGCGAAAGCGCGCCCAGGTGATGGTTCGAACCGACACAAGGAGGCATGTCGCCTCCGAAAAATCGTTTCTCACCCGTCTATGCAGGCCAAGTGGCCATCGAAATGGCCCGGCTTGATTAAGCCGCTCGCGCGGCGCCAGCAGTCTCGGACAGGACAATGGGCCACCGTCCGAAAGGTCGCCCTTTCGTCCGCCGGCCCGTTTGACGGACGGTTTCCCGCCCGCCTCCATGCATGCCGGCATTGCTGCGGCGCTGCGTTCTGGAGTGCGGTCACTTAAACAAGCGGCCCCGATTTGCCAAGGGCCTAATTGCGCTCGGTCGCTTTTGTCACGCCATTGGGATGCTCCGCCGCATCAAAGCGGCTCATGAGCGCGCGACCCGCGCCATCTGGCGCCGCTGCACCGCCTTCGCCAGCAGCCGGCGCGGCGCGATGCGCGACAGCGCGACGACGATTCGGTTGCCCAAGCCCGGGATCACGGTCATCCGGCCTGCCAGGAAACCCTCCCAGCCCTGACGCGCCACCTCAGCCGCATCGAGATGGAAGATCGTGCTCTCTGTCGACCGTGCGCCCTTCGTCGCCCGCGCGAGGAAGGCTGTATTCACAGGCCCGGGCGCCAGCGTCGTGATCGTCACGCCGCGCTCGGCCGCCTCGGCCCACAGTGATTCAGACAGCGCCTGCACATAGGCCTTGCCCGCGTAGTAGACCGCGATGCCTGGCCCCGGCAGGAAGGCCGCCACCGAGCCCAGATTGAGCACCCCGCCCTCCCTGCGCCCCATCATCCCCGGCAGCGCGGCCAGCGTCAGCTCGGTCAGCGCGCGCACGTTGACGTCGAGGCTGGCGAGCTGCTCCTCCGCCGAGAGCTCGTGCGCCTGGCCGACGAGGCCGAAGCCCGCATTGTTGACCAGACGGTGGCAATGCAGCCCGCGCGCGGACATTGCGGCCATGAGTTCGGCCGGAGCGCCCGGCCTGCCCAGATCGCAGGCATGCCAGTGCGCCTTGCCGCCAAGCTCATGCGCGAGCGCCCGCAGCGCGGCCTCGTCGCGTCCGGTCAGCATGACCTCGTCCGTGCGGGCCGCCAGACGTGCCAGCTCGCG
>JAIXZF010000440.1 GCA_027489835.1 Hyphomicrobiales bacterium | reverse complement strand
ATCCGGTCGAACAGCGCCGGCACGGACCACTGCCCCGCATAGAGCGCCGACGTCATGTCGCGCTGGGCCAGGCCGCTGATGTCGGCCTCAGAGATGTCCTGGAAGGCATTGGAGCGCTCCAGCATCTGGCGGTAATGCGGTCCGATGCGGTGGCCCAGATTGGCGACGAGCCCGGCCGCCGGATCATCGCGCAAGTCGAAGAACAGCGACCAGTCGACCATCCAGCTCGCGTCAAGCGGCATGCGCTCCGGCCGGCGGCGGGAGCTGAACATCAGGAAGTTGACGTTCTCCGGCAGGTTGCTGAACCGGTTGAAGACGTAGCGGTCACGCACCAGGGCATGCGCGAAGCGGAACGCGCCCCGGCTGAATTCCACGGGCACGCCGTCATGCGGCATCAGCGGCTTGCCGCCCCGCCTGACGCGGTACGCCGCCTCGACCTCCGGATGCAGGATGCGCGGCAACACGTCGTCGCGCAGGATCCGGCGGTACACCAGCGTGAGCAGCGCCCGCGCGCAGGCGAATTTGCGGTAGGCGAGTTCGACCCCGGGGACGGCCGCGTCGATGTCGGCGTCCGCAATGCGCCGCATGAAGGCGTTGTGCGCGAGGTGCAGCAGCGCCGTCATCTGCGCCATCAGCGGATGGGCATCGTTGCGCCCGTCCGCGACGAGCGGATCGGTCGGCTCCGGCGCCCCGGCCCGGCCGATGTCGTGGAAGGGGCAGAAGGGCGCCCCGGCGGGCGCCGCGCCCGCGCAGGGGCTGGCGCGCAACAGGTTGCGCGGCATCCGTCCGGGCTCGTTCAGGAAGGGATCGGGGCTGTTGTACGGCTCGGCCTCGTAGGCCCACAACGCGCCGTCGGGCCCCGGCCCGTAGAGCGAATCCAGCATCAGCGGGCGCCGCCGCGCGTTGATGACGCCGGCCTGGCTGCCGGGCGCGCCCATGGCGAGGCCTGAATCGACCATGTCATGGGCGATGAACTGCAGAAGATAGGTGTAGCCGGCCGGATGGTCGGGGTTGTCGTCCGGTCCGGCGGGGGCGCCCGAGCGCGGATCGGCCAGCCGGTCGCGCCACAGCCCGCCGGCTCCCTTCATGCGCTTGGACAGCGCGGAGAGCCGCACATGCAGCTCGGCCCGCCGCGCGGCGTCGATCTGCCCGCGGGCCATGTCGATCGACGAGCCGAAGCTGAGATCGGCGCGGGCCTCAGGCTCGCCGAGCAGGTTCGGCTGCTCGAGCGCTACGAAGCCCGGCAATGTCCAGCCATGCATGAGCCGTCCCCCGGGGCAGCCGCGGCCGCTGCCCCCTTCATGATGCGGACGGTCGCGCGGAGGCGTCAACCCAGCGTCAAGGCGCGACTGATGGCGGGATGACGCCGGGGGCGGAGCGTGCCGGGGCCGAGACGATGCCCGCCTCGCCGAGCCCGAGGAGACATCCATGAGCGAGTCCCTGATCCGCACCGCGAAGCGCCCGGTCGTGCGCCCCGTGGTCCGCCCCATCGCCGCGCCCGCCGCCGTCAGGCTGCCGCCCCGCGCCACCGCGCGCGATGCCGGTTTCCGCGATGCCGGCCCCACGCAAGCGGGGTTCTACGTCGCGTTCGCCATCGCGCTCGGCTTCATCGTGTTCATCGCCGCCATCGCCCTCGTCGCGGCATGGCTCGTGGCTCCCTGACCCGGAGCGGCCCCGATGGATGCGACCCTGCTGATGGCCGGCGCGAACCTGCCGCGCCTTGAATTCTGGTGGGGCTACGTGGCGATCATCGCCGTGCCTGGCCCCAACATGATGTTCGTGGCGGCCGCCACCGCCGCCGCGGGCTTCCGCAGGACGATGCCGCTCATCCTGGCGATCGGTTGCGGCGCCGCCTGCCTCGCCGCGGGCCTGCATCTCGTCCTTTCCGCCGCGCTCGACGACCGCCTGGCGCAGTGGCTGGCGCCGGCAAGCGGCGTCGTGCTGATGCTGCTCGCCTGGCGGATCCTCCGGCTGAAATGGCGCGTTCCCGGCGCGTCGACGCATACCCGCCTGCCGCCGACCGATCTGGCCGTCGGCTTCGTCTGCGGCCTGACCAACCCCGTCACGGGCATGTTCTTCGTCTCGCAATTGATCTCCCCGCCGCTCGCCTTCGATCTCAGGGCGTCGGCCTTCGTCTGGATCACGATCCTCGCATGCGCGGTCCTTGTCCTGACCGCCGCGGCGCTGATCTTCTCCCTGCCGGCGGCACGCGAGACGGCAGGCCGGCATTTCGAGGTGGTGAAGCGCCTGTTTGCCGTGACATGCTTGACCTTCGGCGCCATCTCGGTGTGGCCTGCGCTGCAGCGTGTGGCCATGGGGGCGTGACGCGCCCCCTGGCCGACGCCATGCTGATGCCCATCGACAGGAGCCAGGCGCTGTCCCTGCTTGCCGGCGCGCCCGGCGTTTCCGCGGAACTGGCCGGCATGGCGTCGCGGCTCTCGCGCTTCTTCGCCATAAGGGCTCCGGACGCGCCGGGACTTGCCCTGTTCGGCGGCGTGATCGCGCTCTCCGGCGCCGACGCCGAGGCGATGGGCGCTCCGACCATCAGCGTCACCGGCAACGGCGTGGACGCTGCCCGCGCGCTCGCCTCATGCCTGGGCGAGGCCGCAGACCTTCTGTCGCAATTCGAGCGACCCGGTGATCTGGCCGCCAGGGGCTCGGCTTCGGCGCTGTCGGATGGCTGGATCGCTCAGCTCCTCGCGACGGCGCGCACGCCCGTCGGCTGGGTGGCCGGACATGATGGCCATGACGCTCCGGTGCTGGTTCCGGCCGACCTCGTCCTGCGTCGTTCGCCAGCCGGCAGAGCCCTCACGCCGGCCGGGGCATTGTCCTCCGGCTGCGCGGCAGGCCCCAATCCGGATACGGCCTTTGCGCGCGCGGTCTTCGAGCTCGTCGAGCGCGACGCCGCTGCGCTGTGGTGGCTCGGAGGCCGCCAGCCCGGCGCCCTCGCCGAGCCGCGCGACGCCCTCGACCTGATCGGGCGGCTGCGTGGCGGCGCTACGGAACGGACCACGCGCCTTCTCGATATCACGACGGACCTTGGCATCCCGGCCGTGGCCGCGTGCTCGCTCTGGCCCGATGGCCATGGCCTGGCGTGCGGGGTGGCGAGCCGCGGGACCCTCGGCGAAGCGGCCCGTGCCGCCATCCTGGAAATGGCGCAGATGGAGCTGTCGGCCCCGATCGCACGGGCAAAGGCCGCCGAGCAGGGCGACGCCGCCTTGTCCGAATCCGACCGCCGCCATATCGCCCGCGCTGACGCGAACGTCTCGGAATGGGCGATCCTCCAGCCTGCGGAGGAGCCTGCGCGTAAGCTGATGCCGCCCGTCGAGGATCCCGCCGCGCGTCTGTCGAGCCTCGGCATCGGGCTGGCCCGGGTCGACCTCACCCGTCCCGATGTCGGCGTGCCGGTCGTCCGGGCGCTCGCTCCGGCGCTCCAGCCCTTCGCGGATTCGGTCGTCACGCCGCGGCTCGCCGCGCAGCTCCGGCGCGCGGACGCAGCGCCGGCGCCGTCGGGGCTCTGGCCTTTCTAAGGGTTCAGCCCGATCGGCGCGGGACGCGCCCCTGCATCAGCCCGTCGATGGCGGCGATGATCTCCTCCTGCCGGAACGGCTTGCCGAGGCGCGGAATGTTGGGGTCCGCGCCGCGCGGCAGCTCGGCATAGCCCGTCGCCAGTATGATCGGCAGCCCGGGATGCGAGACCGCAAGTCGCTGGATCAGCTCGAGCCCCGTCATGCCGGGCATGGCGTGATCGGTCATGACGATGTCGATCTCGGGATGCTGCTGCAGCTTGGCGAGCGCCTCCTGGCCCGAATGGGCCTCGATGACGTCATGGCCGAGGTCTTCGAGGCTCGCCACGGTCCCCATGGCGACCAGAGCGTCGTCGTCGACGACGAGCAGCGTCAGCCTGCGCTGCCCGGCGTCCGCCTGCGGGGCCGGCTCCGTGGGCGCCGCGGGGGGCGCCGGCGCGGCCTGGGGCTGGCTGTCGGCGCGCGGCAGCCAGAGCTCCACCGTCGAGCCCGAGCCGGCCCGGCTTTCCAGCCGGAGCACGCCGCCTGACTGGATGGCAAGGCCATGCACCATGGACAGGCCGAGGCCCGTTCCCTTGCCGACGCCCTTCGTGGTGTAGAACGGCTCGGTGGCGCGGCGCAGGGTTTCCTCGTCCATGCCGGTCCCCGTGTCCGAGACCCGGATGCGGACATATTCGCCCGGCTTCAATCCGTCAGCCGCCGATATGACGGAGACGGTTTCGGCGCTGGCGCCGACCTTCAGCGTGCCGCCGTCCGGCATCGCGTCGCGCGCGTTGACCGCGAGATTGAGCAGCGCGAGCTCGAGCTGGTTGGGGTCCACGGTCACCGCCGGCAGCCCGGGCTCGAAGGCGCTTTCGATCGTCACGCCCGGTCCAATCGAACGCGCCAGGAGGTCGCGCATGCCGCCGAACAGGGCGGGCACGGAAACCGCGATGGCCTTCAGGTCCTGCCGGCGCGCGAAGGCGAGGAGCCGCGCGGTGAGCGAGGCGCCGCGCTCGGCGCCCTTGATCGCGCCGTCGAGCAGATGGATCGCGCGCGGATCGTCGACGCGCTTGCGCACGAGGTCGAGATTGGAGAGCACCGCCGCCAGCAGGTTGTTGAAGTCATGCGCCACGCCGCCGGTGAGCTGGCCGATCGACTCGATCTTCTGCGCCTCGTGCAGCTGCGCCAGGGCGGCCTCGCGCTCGGTCAGGCTTTCAGCGACCTTGGTCTCGAGCGTGTCGTTGAGGTCCTTGAGGCGGCTTTCCATGTCCTTGCGTGCGGTGATGTCGATCACCCAGGCGCCGACGGCCACCACCTGGCCGTCGCGGTGCACGGGATAATAGCTGGTCAGCCAGTGCCGCGGCCTGTCGGGATCGCGCTGCGTCCGGCCGGCGATTTCCACATCGCGCACCGTCTCGCCCGTGGCGAGGACGCGGTCCAGCAGCGGCTTCACATCGGCTGCGAGGTCGGGCACGATGTCCTCGACCGTGCGGCCGATATGGCCTTCGACCGTGCCGCCGTTGATCGCCGCCAGTTCCGCGTTGATGCGGACGTAGCGGTGCTCTGGGTCGAAGAAGGCGATGCCGAGCGGCGCGCTCACCAGCAGGGATTCGAGTTCCTCGGTGCGCTGCCTCAGGCCATCCTCGGCGCGCGCCTGCTCGATCACGCCCCAGGTCCGCGCCGCCGTCTCCTCGATCAGCGCGAGCTCTTCCTGCGTCCAGGCCCTCGGCTTGGCATGGTGCAGGTAGAGCAGCGCCCGCGGCTGTCCTTCGCGCAGATAGGGCACGCCGACGAAGGACCGGATGCCGAACTTTCCATAAAGCTCCGCCCGCGCCGCTGTGCGCGGATCGGTCAGCACGTCCTCGACGACGAGGGTCTCGCCGGCGCGCAGCGCATCCGGCAGGCGTTCGCCATAGGCGGATATCCGGAAGGGGGCGGGCTTGGCCTCGCCGTCAGCCGGCAGCGCGATCACGAGGTCGTCCCCGCTGTCGTCGAGCTCGGCATAGCCGGCCCGGATTGCGCCGAAATACTCGCGCAGCAGGCGGGAAGCCGCCCTGACGGCCTCGGACGGTCCGGCCCTCAACTCGTCCGCGAGCGCGGCCCGGTAGGCCTTGGCCTTGGCCTCGGCGCGCTGCTGCGAGACATCCACGCCGACATAGACGGCGCCGCGCACCCGGCCATCCTTGTCGAGGAGGCGCCGCGCCGCGCCCACCATCGTGATCTCCTTGCCATCGTCGAAGGTGTAGGTCAGGTCGCTTTCCCCGACCTCCTCGCCGCGGCAGACGCGCTGGAGCGGCAAGTCCTGCGGATCCAGCGGCATGCCGCGCGAGGTGGGCCGGACCTGCGGCGGAGGGCCGTCTAGGGCCGAGAAGGAATGGTTCGAGCTCTGGGGCCGCCTCAGCAGCTCGGCGGCGTACCGGTTGCCGCGGATCGACTTGCAGTCCGGGTCCTCGGCCACCCAGATCGCCGCCGGCGCCGTGTCGAGAATGGCCTGAAGCTCCTCGCGCTGGGCCTGGGCGCGCGCCTCGCTGAGGATGAGGGCGTTCTCGGCCCTGACGCGCTCGACCGTCTGCCAAGCGCGCTCCACCGTCTCGGAAGCGAGCGCGACCTGTTCGTCGCTCCAGGTCCGCGCATCGCTGTCGGCCGCGAACAGGAATGCGCGAAGCGCGCCGTCCCGCATCAGCGGGATCTCCAGCGAGGCCCTGACGCCGTTGGCCGCATAGGAGGCCTCGGCCTGCGTGCCGGCCACGCGCGGGTCCGCCTTGACGTCGCCGATGGCGACGGTCTTGCCGGCCGACAGGAATCCGCGGCGGGCTGGCCCGAAATCGTCGAACAGGTGCAACCCCGTGACAGACGCTGCGCCGGGCATCTTCCATTCGGTTTCGACGAGCACATGCCGTCCATCCGGCTGCAGCTCCGCGATGCCGGCGACAGCCGCGCCAAGCTCGCGGCCGATCAACGCGCAGGCCAGTTGCAGCGCCTCGGCCGGGGAGGAGGCTTTCCTGAGGTTTTCCTCGAGAAGGAAGGTGAAGCGCTGCCGCCGAGCTAGCCCCCGCCGCGCCTTCGACAGCAGCAGGTTGGCCGACACCCTGGCGAGCAGCTCGCGCGCCGAGAAGGGCTTGATGACGTAATCATCCGCGCCAGCGTCGAAGCCCTCGACCTGCGCCTCGTCGCCGGCCCGCGCCGACAGCATGATGACCGACAGGTCGGACAGGTTCGGATCGCCCCGGATCTCCGCAAGCAGCCCGAACCCGTCGAGGTTGGGCATCATCACGTCGGTGAGCACGAGATCCGGGCGCTCCCTTCGCACCGCGGCCAGGGCATCCGCGCCGTCCGGCACCGCCGTCACGGCATAGCCCTCGCCCTCCAGCAGCCGCCGGATGTAGCCGCGCATGTCGGCATTGTCGTCGGCCAAGACGATGCGGGCGCCTCGGCCGGGCTCTGGCGCTGTGGCATCGCTGCCGGCCGACGATGTGGGCGCGTCCTCGTCAGGCAGCCAGCGCAGCGCCTCCTCGACCGCCGCGCGCCGGCGAAGCGGGTTCGTCTCCGCGCCGGGGGCCCTCAGGCGGTCGGCCGGCAGGTGCGCGGCGCCGAGCGGCACCGTGACATGGAAGGCGCTGCCCCGGCCCTCCTCGCTCTCCACCGTGATGGTGCCGCCATGGAGCTGGACCAGCTCGCGAACGAGCGCGAGGCCGATGCCCGATCCCTCGAAGCTGCGCCCCCGCGCGCCCTCCACCCTGTGGAAGCGCTCGAACAGCTTCGGCAGCTCGTCGGACGGGATGCCGCCGCCCGTGTCGCGCACCGTCAGCCGGGCCATGCCATCCACGCTGCGCACGGTCACCGTGATGGCGCCCTCGAGCGTGAACTTGAAGGCGTTCGACATCAGGTTGAGGACGATCTTCTCCCACATCTCGCGGTCGACATGCACCGGCGTCGGCAGGGGCGGGGCGTCCACCTCGAGGTTCAGGCCCGCGCGCTCGCAGGCCGAGCGGAAGGTGGAAACGAGCTCGGCGGTGTAGGCGGAAAGGTCCGTGGGCTCGTAGCTCGCCTCGACGCGCCCCGCCTCGATGCGCGAGACGTCGAGGAGGCCGTTGACCAGCTTCAGCAGCCTCAGCCCGTTGCGGTGGGCGATCTCGACGCGCTCGGCCTGCTGCGCGGGGAGGTCTCCGGCCGCGCCGAGCGCGTCCTCGAGCGGCCCGAGCATGAGCGTGAGCGGCGTGCGGAACTCGTGCGAGACATTGGCGAAGAACGCCGTCTTGGCCCTGTCGAGCTCGGCCAGGGACTCCGCCCGCGCCCGTTCGCGCTCGTATTCGTCGGCGCGTGCGATGGCCGCGGCGATCTGGCCGGTCAGGAGCTCGATGAAGCCCCGGTAGGACTCGTCCACCCTGCGGTGGGGATTGAGCCCCGCCACGAAGAAGCCGACCGCGGCCGTTCCTTCGCCTCCCTTGATCGGCACGACCAGCGCCTGCTGCGGCATGACCTGCCAGTGGGCGAGGGCCAGCCCTTCCAGATGCTCGGGCGCGACGGCCGCGAAGCTGGATGCGTCGGAGCCGGGATCGAAGCCCCAGACCTGCAGCGCGGCGGACAGCGCGAGGCGCCCCGCCGCGGCGGGCGAGTCCCGGCGCACGCCGTGGATCGCGGCGAGGCCGGCATGGGCGCCGTTCGGCTCGACGAGGTAGGTGAGCGCGAAGGGCAGGTCGTGCGAGGCGGCCGCGAAGCAGGCTTCGACCGCAGCCATCACGTCGTCGCGCGAGGAGGCGCCGGCCAGCCGCAGCCCGAGATCGCGGAGCGTGGCGAGCTGGCGCTCGCCGAACACCCGCTCCGTCACCTCGGCGACCACGCACAGCATGCCGGCGGTGTTGCCGGCGTCGTCCGCGAGGGGCGAATACGAGAAGGTGTGGTAGGTCTCCTCCGGAAAGCCGCTGCGGGCCAGGTAGAGCCGCAGCGCCTCGTCCCAGGTCGCCTCGCCGGTCGACAGCACATGGTCGATGCGAGGCCCGATATCGGGCCAGATCTCGGCCCAGACCCGGTCGGAACGCGCGCCCAGCACCCAGTCCCGCTTCATGCCCGTCGTCGGCAGGTAGGCGTCGTTGCACAGGAAGGTGAGCTCCGGGCCCCAGGCCATCCACATGGCGAAGCGCGAGCTGAGCAGGATGCGCACGGCGGTCTTGAGCGCCGGCTGCCACGTCTCGGGCGGCCCGAGCGGGGTGGTGGACCAGTCGAAGGCGCGCATGCGCGCGCCCATGTCGCCGCCACCCGCCAGCACATCGGTTGCCGGCGCAGCCTTGCCGCGACCGGCAAGGCCCTGCGCCCGGTCGATCAGGCCCTTCCCCGCAGCGGCGATCCCGCCCCAGAGCTGACGATCAGGCAAGCGGTCCTCCCGCGCAGGCACTCCGCCCATGGCCCGCCGCAGAAGCTGCGCGGCGCCACAGGCCGGGCATCTGCTCGGCGACGCGGGCAGCAACCGGAAAAGCGGCCGCGATGCGGCGGAGGTGCAGGGTGCGGGTCATGCGAAAGACAGGAAAATCAACGAGATAATGGCCGAGATCAAGCTAAATAAAATGGTTGCCGGTTGGAACCAAGCCTGCGGGCCTGCGTTTCGTCATGTTGCGCTCGCCAAGGGCGACCGCTGGCTTCGGCCGCGTCATCGGCCATCGCACCCCACCTGACTTCTCCCGTATTGACGCCCCGCTGAACTGATATATTAATCCACCAGCGACGTCATTCATGGGCAGGCGCCTTGGGCCAGACCGCCATCATCGATCTCGGGCAGATCCGCAGCATCCCGGCCTCGGCGCGGATCCAGGCGGCGCTCCGCGAGCAGATCGTCGGCATGCGGCTGCTGCCCGGCGCTCCACTATCCGAGAAGGAGATCGCCGAGAGCCATGGCGTCAGCCGTACGCCGGTGCGCGAGGCGATGCTGAGGCTGGCGGAGGAGCGGCTGGTCGACATCTATCCGCAATACGGCACCTTCGTCGCGCGCATCCGGACGCGCGACCTCAAGGACGCGATGGTGATCCGCGAAGCGCTTGAACGCGTCAGCGTGCGCGAGGCCGCCGCCCGCGCCACCGACGAGGGGCTGGCCGAACTGGCCCGGCTCGTCTCGCTGCAGCGCTTCACCGACGTGGCCGGCGATGTCGACGCCTTCTATGCAGCGGACGAAGCCTTCCACGAGGCGTTGGCACGGCAGTCGGGGCACCCCAATCTCTGGCGCGTGGTGCGCCAGGAGAAGGCGCAGCTCGACCGGTGCCGGCATCTGACGCTGCCGATCGCGGGCCGCCGGGCGCGCGTCATCGAGCAGCATCAGGCCGTTGTCGAAGCCATCGTCGCGCGCGACGCCGACGCGGCCGAGGCCGCGATGGCGGCCCATCTGGCGGATGTCCTGCCCAGCTTCGAGCAGCTGACGCTGGCGCATCCCGACTATTTCGACCTGACCGCCACCTCCGCGCGGCCTCCCCGCGCCGCGTCCCGGATGTGAGGCGGGTCATGCTCCTTCACCCCGATCGTCTCTTTCCGTCCGAACCTGCCGCCCGCTCCGTGGCGCGCCGCCTGTTCGAGCGTGTCGAGAAGCTTCCCATCGTCTCGCCGCATGGCCACACCGATCCGCGCTGGTTCGCCGAGAACGCGCCCTTCGCCGACCCGGCGCAGGTCTTCGTGGTGCCGGACCACTATGTCTTCCGGATGCTGCACAGCCAGGGCGTGCAGCTGGAGAAGCTGGGCGTGCCGCGCCGCGATGGCGGCCCGGTCGAGGCCGATCCGCGCGCCATCTGGCGGCTCTTCGCCTCCCACTACCACCTGTTCCGCGGTACGCCGACCCGGCTCTGGCTGGACCATGCCTTCTCGACCCTGTTCGGCCTCGAGGAGCGCCTGTGCGCCGAAAACGCAGACGCCGCCTATGACCGCATCGCCGAGGCGCTGGCGAAGACCGAGTATCGCCCCCGCGCCCTGTTCGAGCGCTTCGGCATCGAGGTGATCGCCACCACCGAAAGCCCGCTTGACGAGCTCAAATGGCACCGAATGATTGCGGAATCGGGCTGGACCGGCCGCGTCGTGACGGCCTACCGGCCAGACCCGGTCATGGACCCGGACTTCGACGGATTCCATGCCAATCTGAAAACGTTCGGCGAAATCACGGGCGAGGATGTCGGGTCGTTTGCCGGCTATCTGAGAGCTCACCGCAAGCGGCGCGCCTTCTTCCGGCGCCACGGCGCGACGTCGACCGATCACGGCCATCCCACCGCGGCGACCGCCGATCTCTCACGCTCCGCGGCCGAGTCGCTGTATGCGAAAGTGGCAGCAGGGCCCGTGAGCGCGGCCGATGCCGAGCTGTTCCGCGCGCAGATGCTGACCGAAATGGCCGCGATGAGCCTCGAGGACGGGCTTGTGATGCAGATCCATCCCGGCTCGATGCGCAACCACGATCCGCATGTCTTCAGCCGCTTCGGCCGCGACAAGGGCGCCGACATTCCCCGGCCCACTGGCTATGTCGAGGCGCTGAAGCCCCTGCTGGACCGCTTCGGCGCCGAGCGCGATCTCACCATCATCCTCTTCACGCTCGACGAGACCGCCTATTCGCGCGAACTCGCCCCGCTCGCCGGCCACTATCCCTGCCTGAGGCTCGGCCCGCCTTGGTGGTTCTTCGACGCTCCTGACGGCATGATGCGCTTCCGAGAGCTGACCACCGAGACGGCCGGCTTTTACAACACCGTCGGCTTCAACGACGACACCCGCGCCTTTCCCTCCATTCCCGGCCGCCACGACGTGGCGCGCCGCATCGATTGCGCCTTTCTGGCCCAACTCGTCGTGACCCATCGGCT
>JAIXZF010000300.1 GCA_027489835.1 Hyphomicrobiales bacterium | reverse complement strand
GAGTTCCTCGACCCGTGGCGCGACGCGAAGCAGGGGCGCGCCGTCCGCTGGCCGGCCAATCTCGGCATCTTCGCCGTGGACATCGTGGTGGCGAGGCTGGTGTTCCCGGCCTCGGCGGTCGGCGTCGCCTTGTGGGCGGAGGGACAGGGCATCGGCCTCCTGCCGCTCGTCGGCCTGCCATGGCTCGCCGCCGCGATCCTTGGCTTCGTGGCGCTGGACCTGCTGGTCTATGGCCAGCATGTCGCCTTCCACAAGGTGCCGCTTCTGTGGCGCCTGCACCGGATGCACCACGCCGACACCGAACTCGACGTGACCTCGGGCTTCCGCTTCCACCCGCTCGAGATCGTGGCCTCGCTGCTCACCAAGGCGGCGCTGATCGTGCTGCTCGGCGTACCGCCGCTGGCCGTGGTCGCGTTCGAGATCGTGCTCAACGGGATGGCGATGTACAACCACTCGAATGTGCGGCTGCCGGAGCGGGTGGAGCGGTGGCTGCGCTGGCTGGTGGTGACGCCGGAGATGCACGTCATCCACCACTCGACCGAACGGCGCGAGACGGACAGCAATTTCGGCTTCAACCTCGCCATCTGGGACCGCATCTTCCGCACCTACTCGCATCGGCCGGGCGCAGGCTACGAGGGCATGACGATCGGTCTCGACAGTTTCCGCGACCGCGCCGAGCAGCGCGTCGACCGACTGCTGACCCAGCCATTCCGCAAAGGCTGAGCGGCCGAGGGCGGCCGCCCTTCCCCTGCCGCGATCGAAATGCCACATGAGATGCGTGGCCAGCGATAGCTTCCCCAGCAAGGACGACATCCTCCGCTTCATCGCTGATGAACGCGAAGCCGGCCGCGAGGTTGGCAAGCGCGAAATCGCGCGCGCCTTCTCGCTGCCGCAGGGCGGGCGCATCCGCCTCAAGCAGATGCTGCGCGAGATCGAGGCCGAGAGCGCAGCCGGCGGCAAGCCCCGCCGCGGCCGCGGCGACGGCCTGCCGCCCGTCCTGCTGCTCGACATCACCGGGCGCGACCGCGACGGCGAGTTGGTGGCGGCGCCGGCCGACTGGGACGAGGCCAGCGGGGCGCCGCCCGCGATCCATGTCTCGATGCCGCGCAAGCCGATGCCGGGCTCGCCCGTGCCGGGCGTCGGGGATCGCGTGCTCGCGAAGCTCCATGCGCGGGGCGAAGGTTACGAGGCGCGCGCCATCAAGATCATCGCCAAGCAGCGCCCGGCCGTCATCGGCGTCTATCGAGCCTATCCGCAGGGCGGGGGACGCGTGGAGCCGGTGGACAAGAAGGCTCTCGGCAAGGAGTTGCTGATCCAGAGCGGCGACGAGAACGGCGCAGAGGATGGCGACCTCGTCACCGTGGCCCTGCACCGCGCCGGCTCGGGCCGCGCCGGCTTCGGGCTGCCGCGCGGAAGGGTCAAGGAGCGGCTGGGCTCGGTGAAGACCGAGAAGGCCGTGAGCCTCATCGCCATCCATGCCCATGGCATACCGCACGAGTTCAGCGCCGGAGCGCTGGCCGAGGCGGAGGCTGTCCGGGCTGCCACTCTGAAGGGGCGCGAGGACTGGCGCGCGCTCGCCCTGCTGACCATCGACCCGGCCGACGCCAAGGACCATGACGACGCGGTGCACGCCGTGCCCGACGAGGACCCGAACAATCAGGGCGGCTTCGTGCTGACCGTGGCCATCGCCGATGTGGGAGCCTATGTGCGGGCCGGCAGCGCGCTGGACCGCGAGGCGTTGGAGCGCGGCAACTCGGTGTATTTCCCGGACCGCGTGGTGCCGATGCTGCCCGAGCGGATCTCCAACGATCTGTGTTCGCTGGTGCCGCACAAGGACAGGCCGGCGCTTGCGGTCAGGATCACCATCGCCGGGGACGGGCGAAAGCTGAGGCACTCCTTTCACCGCATCATGATGCGGTCGGCTGCCAAGCTCTCCTACCAGCAGGCCCAGGCGGCCATCGACGGCGCGCCCGATGCCGTGACGGGGCCGCTGCTCGAGCCCGTGCTGAAGCCGCTCTGGGCCGCCTATGGCGCGTTGGTCAACGCGCGGGGCGAGCGGCAGCCGCTGGAGCTCGACCTGCCAGAGCGCAAGCTCGCGCTCGACCGCGAGGGTCGCGTGATCCGCGTCGACATTCCCGAGCGGCTGGATGCGCACCGGCTGATCGAGGAATGCATGATCCTCGCCAATGTCTGCGCGGCGGAAAGCCTCGACCGGGCGCTGTCGGGGCTGATGTACCGGGTGCATGACGAGCCGAGCATCGAGAAGATGCGCGGGCTGTCGGAGGTGCTGGCCTCGATCGGCCAGAAGCTGCCCAAGGCGGGGGCGCTGCAGCCCGCGCTGTTCAACCGCATCCTCGCCAGCGTGAAGGGCACGGAGCACGAGCCCTTCATCAACGAGGTCGTCCTGCGCTCGCAGGCGCAGGCGCTCTACTCGCCCGAAAACCTCGGTCATTTCGGCCTGAACCTGCGCAAATACGCGCATTTCACCTCGCCGATCCGCCGCTATGCCGACCTGATCGTGCATCGGGCCCTGATCACCCACCTGAAGCTCGGGTCGGACGGCCTGCCGCCCGACATCTCGCGCAAAGAGCTGGTCAAGATCGGCGAGCAGATCTCCGCCTCCGAGCGCCGGGCGATGGCGGCCGAGCGCGAGACCATCGACAGGCTCGTCGCCTATTTCCTGGCCGATCAGGTGGGCGCGACCTTCACCGGGCGCATCGCCGGCGTGACCAAATCGGGGCTGTTCGTGAAGCTGGCCCAGACGGGCGCCGACGGCTTCGTGCCGGCCTCCACGATCGGCGCGGATTACTATGCCTTCGACGAGGCGACCCATTCGCTTACCGGCATGCGGACCGGCGAAAGCTTCCGCCTCGGCGATTCGGTCAACGTGAAGCTCGTCGAGGCGCAACCAGTTGCAGGCGCGCTGCGTTTCGAGATCGTGTCCGAAGGCCGCAGCGGCAAGCCCTTGCGTTCGCGGCCATCAGGGTTCATCTCGAAATCGCGTGCCGACCGCTCGCCCGGCAAGGGCCAGTTCAGGGCGGGGCGTTCAGGTCCGGGCAGGAGGCGCTGACCATGCCGTACGACATCACCACGTCCCGCATGTCCGTCGGTCCGCGGGAGGCCTGGCCCGCCATCCGGCGCGGTTTCGCGAACACCTGCCCGCATTGCGGCAAAGGCCGGATGTTCGGCGCCTATTTGAAGGTCAACGCCGTGTGCGAGGCCTGCGGCGAGGAGCTTTTCCACGAGCAGGCGCACGATTTCCCGCCCTACATCACCATCTCCATCGTGGCTCACGTCATCCTGATGGGCATCGTGACGGTGGAGCAGCATGCCGAATGGCCCGTATGGCTGCACATGACGGTGTGGCCCCTCTTGACGATCGTGCTCTCGCTGGCGCTCATGCAGCCGATCAAGGGCGCCGTGGTGGGGTACCAGTGGGCGCGCCGGATGCACGGCTTCGGTGGCGACGATGACGGGCCACCCGGCCGATCCCAGCGCGAGGCCAGGGCGAGGGACCGCACTGCGTGAACGACAATCCCGGGGCTGACGACTTCGCGGGGCGCCTCGCCTCGGACGCGCGCGAGCGGCGCTGGCCCAATGTTCGGCCCAAGGACGCGGCGACGCTGATCATCATCGACCGCACAGGCCCCGAGCCCAAGGTGCTGATGGGCCGGCGCCACGCCAACCACAAGTTCATGCCCGGCAAGTTCGTGTTTCCTGGCGGCGGCGTCGAGCCCGGCGACCGCTCCATGCCCGTGACCGGCGCGCTCGATCCGCGCTGCGAGGCACGGCTGATGGCCCGCGTGCAGCGGCCGAGCATGGGCCGCGCCCGCGCGCTGGCGCTGGCTTCGATCCGGGAAACCTTCGAGGAAACCGGCCTTCTGTTCGGCAGCAAGGAGTTCGGCGCTCCGGAGAGCGCACCCGAAGGCGCCTGGTCGCGGTTCGCCGCCGAAGGAGTCTATCCGGACCTCGAGGCCGTGACCTTCATCGCCCGCGCCATCACGCCGCCGCGCAGGCCCAAGCGCTTCGACGCGCGCTTCTTCGCCATCGACCATGCCGCCCTTGCCGGGCAGATCGACGGCGTCGTCGGGCCTGACGCCGAACTCGACCAACTCGTCTGGGTCACGATCGCGGAGACAGCCGCGATCGAGCTGCCAGCCGTGACCCGGGTCGTGCTCGACGAGCTTGCGGCGCGGATCGAGGCTGGATTCTCGCCCTTCCGCCCTGTGCCCTTCTACCGCGAGGTGCACGGCGTGTGGTCGCGGGACATGCTGTGAGCCATCCCGCCGAACCAGCGCTCGCGATCGATCCCCAGGCGCGCAATCTCGGCATCGCAGCCGCGATCCTGATCGCGGCGCTTGTCGGGGTCGGGCTCAGCCTG
Organism: Hyphomicrobiales bacterium; assembly: GCA_027489835.1. GTDB lineage: Bacteria > Pseudomonadota > Alphaproteobacteria > Rhizobiales > Beijerinckiaceae > Allobosea. Next base: position 1,451 of record JAIXZF010000300.1, on the reverse strand, counting down.
ACCATCCCGCTTTTGTCCCTCGAGATGGAGCGCATGGGCGTCTCGGGCGCCTGGATCGGCCTCAACACGGCCATCGCCGGTATCGCCAGCATCATCGCCCTGCCCTTCGTGCCGAAGGTCGCGGCGCGGATCGGCATCGGCCGGACGCTGGCGCTGTCCATCGCGACGGTGGTGGTGACGATGCTGATGTTCAAGCTCGTCTTCAACTTTTGGGCCTGGTTTCCCATCCGCTTCGTATTCTCGATCGCGCTGGGGGCGCTGTTCGTGCTCTCCGAATACTGGATCTCGACGCTGGCGCCGGCGGACAGGCGTGGCCTCGTGATGGGCATCTACGCCACCGTGCTAGCGCTCGGCTTCGCGGCGGGGCCATCCATCCTGGCGCTGATCGGCACCAGCGGCTGGGGGCCGTATCTGGCCGGATCCGCATTGCTGCTGACGGCTTCCGTGCCGCTTCTGCTGGCGCGCGGCCTGCTTCCGCCCTTGGCCGAAGGGCCCCGCCGCAGCTTCGGCGCCTATCTCCTGGCGCTGCCCGTCGCCACCTTCGCGGCCATGGGCTTCGGCGCGGTGGAAACCGGCGGCTTCGCGTTGCTGCCGATCTACGGGCTGCGCATCGGCTTCGACGCCGAAAGCGCGGCGATGCTCGTCACCACCGTGGCGCTGGGCAACGTGCTCCTGCAGATGCCTCTGGGACTGGTGGCCGACAAGGTCGACAAGGGCAAGCTCCTCGTCGGCATCGCGATCCTGGGGTGCATCGGCGCCGCGGCGCTGCCGGCCACCGCCGGCTCGCAAGGCTGGTTCCAGGCGCTTCTGTTCGTCTGGGGCGGCATCGTCGGCGGGCTCTACACGGTCGGCCTCGCGCACCTCGCCGCGCGCTTCGAGGGGCCGGAACTCGCGGGCGCGAACGCGGCTTTCGTCACGCTCTACAATGTCGGGCTCACGGCCGGCCCGCCCATCGTCGGCGCGGCCATGGACGTCGCCAACCCGCACGGCTTCGCCTACGCGTTGTCGGCGCTTTTCCTCGTGGTACTGGCGGGCGCAGCGATCGGGGCGTTCCGCGGGCGCTAGAGAAGGCCCAGATCGGCCAGTTCCCGCCGCAGCGCCTCGGGCATGGCGGCCAGCTGGCTACCTTCCTGCCCCAGATCGCGCGGGGCCTCCGCATCGACAAGGTAGCGCCAGCCCTGGAACGGGCGGCAGGGCCGGGGCTGAACCGGGATGACCTTCGGCTCCAGCACGAGATGGCAGCGGCCGATGCCCTCGCCGTCCGTGAACGGCCTGATGTCGACGATGCGCTGGCGGGCGCTGAGCTGGCCCTTGATGACCCAGTAGAGCGATCCTGAGCCGACGATCTCGGCCATGCGCCTGGGCACCATGCGGGTGGTGTGGACCTGCTCCTCGGGCCGGCCCAGCCGGCGGAACAACGACATGTTCTCGTCGATCCACTCCTCGAGGTC
>JAIXZF010000171.1 GCA_027489835.1 Hyphomicrobiales bacterium | reverse complement strand
TTCTCGAGCTCCTTGATGAATTGCGGGTCGAGCCCCTGCGCGCCGCGATAGGCCGAGGTCACGTCCCCGCCCGCGCCTCCGCCGGATGCCGGAGCGCCGCCCGCGACATCGCCTCCGCCTCCGCCGAGGCGTCCCGCGACGCCGCTGTCCTGCCCGGAGAGCTGCGCGATCATGCGCTCGACCGGGCCGCCGGGCGCGAACTGCACCAGCACGAAGGACACCAGCATGATCCCGAACAGGGTCGGGATCATCAGCAGCAGCCGGCGGGCGATGTAGCCAAGCATCAGGCGCGCCCGATCCGGCGGGCCTTGTCCGGGTTGAACCACCAGGTGGTGGGCGCGCCGCCGCCGAACTTGGGCTGGGTTTCGGGCCGCTCGTACATGTCCCAGTAGGCGAGCCAAACCGTGGGCGCGTGCCACATAGGGATCCAGTAGCGCCCGGCGCGGAACACGCGGTCCAGCGCCTTGCAGGCCACGACGACCTCCTTGTACGAGGTGGCGTTCGCGATCCGCTCCAGCAGCGCATCCATGGCCGGCATGGCGATGCCAGCATAGTTGCGCGAGCCCGGCGTCTTCGCCGCTTCCGAGCCCATCACCAGCTTCATCGTGTCGCCGGGGATCTGCGAGCCTCCGAGGGCCAGGCTCACCACGTCGAAGTCGAACTCGTTGGTGCGGCGCTGGTATTGCGCCGGGTCCACCGTGCGTAGCCGCCCCTCGATGCCGAGGCGCTTGAGATTGGCGATGAAAGGCTGGGTGTGCGGGTGCAGGGCCGGGTTGGAATCGAGGAACTCGATCTCGAAGGGCTTGCCGTTCGGCAGCCTGAGCGCGGCGCCCTCGCGCCTGCAGCCGGCCGCCAGAAGCAACTCGTTGGCGCGGCGCAGCAGGTTCCGGTCATTGCCCGAGCCGTCGGAGACCGGCGGCGACCAGGGTTCGCCGAACACTTCGGGGTCGAGCGCGGCGCGGAAGGGTTCGAGCAGCGCCAGCTCCTCCGGCGAAGGCAGGCCTTCCGCCTTCTTGTCCGAGCGCTCGAAGAAGGAGGCCGTGCGCGCCCTGAACCCGAACATGATGTTCTTGTTGGTCCATTCGAAGTCGAAGCACAGGTTCAGCGCCTCGCGGATGCGCTTGTCCCTGAACTGCTCGCGCCGCGTGTTGAAGTACCAGCCCTGGCTGGCGGTGGAGCCGGTGCGCGGCAGCTCCTCGCGCTTCACGCGCCCGTCGCGGATGGCTGGAAAATCGTAGCCGGTCGCCCATTGGCGCGCCGTGTACTCCTCCTCGAAGGTCAGCGTGCCGGCCTTGAACGCCTCGAAGGCGACGTTGCGGTCGCGGAAATACTCGTAGCGGACGCGGTCGAAGTTATTGAGGCCGACATTCACCGGCAGGTCCTTGGCCCAGTAATCCGCGACGCGCTCGTACTCCATGAAGCGGCCCTGCTCGAAGCGGCCCATGCGGTAGGCGCCCGAGCCCAGGATCGGCTCGAGGATCGCGGCCTCGAAGTCGCGGTTTTCCCAGAACTTGCGCGAGAACACGTTCAGAGAGCCGACCAGCAGGTGAAGGTCCCGGCTCTTCCTGGGGCTCAGCTTCACGGTCATGGTGCGCGGATCGTCCGCCGTCGCGCTCTCGAGCTCGCGCAGCAGCAGCCTGTAGGAGGAATGGCCCTTGGTCTTGATGATGTTCATCGAGAAGGCCACGTCCTCGGCCGTCACCGGCGTGCCGTCATGGAAACGTGCCTCCGGCCGCAGGTGGAAGCGGTAGGTCAGCTTGTCCGGCGAGATCAGGATGGTCCTGGCCAGAAGCCCGTAGGCCGTAAGTGGCTCGTCCGCATGGGTGGTCACGAGGCTGTCGAAGATCAGTTCGGTGCCGCCGACGCCGTCGCCCTTGTCGACGAAGGAGTTGAGCGTGTTGAAGGTGTCGAAGCTCTGGTTGCCGCCGCCGGATTTGAGCTGGATCGTGACGTAGCCGCCCTTCGGCGCCGCCGGATTGACGAAGGCGAAATGCTTGAAGTCGGGCGGAAGGCCAAGCTCGCCGAAGGTGGACAGGCCATGGGTCTCGGTCCAGCCCATTTCGGCGAAGGCCGGCTTCGCCAGCGCGGGCGCGGCGATCAGCCCGGCCGCACCCTTCAGCGCCTCGCGCCTCGTCCATCGTCTCATGTCGCGCCTCGCATCGAGCAACTGGCCGCGCCCCTCGGGATGGCGCGGCACGACTTCGCTTGATTCGCTATGAGGATATGTCGCGCTCAAGGCGAGTTGCCAACGGTCTTGGCGACGCACGGCCTGCGCCGTGCCAACAAAAAGGCCGGACGCGAGGTCCGGCCTGTGTCTCGTGCCCGGCGGCCTGGAACCGCGCCCTCACTTCAGCGAGGTGAGGTAGGCGATGAGGTCGGCGCGCTGGTCGGCGCGGCCGATGCCGGCGAAGCTCATCGAGGTGCCGGGCAGGTAGCCCTTCGGATTCTTGAGGAACCCGTCGAGCTCGGCCACGCCCCATTTTTCGCCCTTGGCCTTGCGCTCGCGCAGCGCAGCCGAATAGCCGAAGCCGTCGATATGCGCCTTGGGGCCGTCCACGACCTTCCAGAGATTGGGGCCGACCCGGTTCGGGCCGCCATTGTCGAAGCTGTGGCAGGCCCGGCAGGCCGCGGCCCCGCGCTCGCCGCGGCCGGCATCGGCCACCGTCATGCGCTCGGCGATCGGAGGATCGGCCGTGGCGGCCGCAGCTGCTGCGGGAGCCGCCGCGACCTCGCCGCCCGGCAGCTCATAACCGGGCACGACCGGCTTTGCCGGATTGACGACGATGCCGGCCATCATGTTCAGGCCCATCGTCACGAGCGCGACGCCCAGAACGGCACCTGCGATCTTGTTCAACTCGAACGAGTCCATGGTCTTGCAACGTCCCCCGGGCCGTCATCTCGGCCTTCATCAGAAGAAAGGCCCGCGCGCGGGCCCAAAAAGCCGAGCAAGGGCGCAGGCTTGCGCCTCCCGGACATGCTGCTGATTAGCCGCTTTGCGCTTGTGTTTGCAACTCCTATAAGCACGTACGCCTTTGAGACTTTTTGACGCCATCGCCGCCGCTCCATCTTCATGTCAGACCCGCTGATCCTCATTCCCGCCCGGCTCGCGGCGACCCGCCTGCCCGACAAGCCGCTGGCCGACATCAACGGCGAGCCGATGATCGTCCATGTCTGGCGCAGGGCCATGGAAGCCGGCATCGGCCCCGTCGCGGTGGCCACCGACGCCGCCTCGATCGCCGCCGCCATCGAGGCCGTGGGCGGCCGCGCCGTGCTGACCCGCGGCGACCACCAGTCAGGATCCGACCGCATCAAGGAAGCGGCCGACAAGCTCGATCCCGAAGGACGGCACGATGTCATCGTCAACCTTCAGGGCGATTTCCCGACCATCGAGCCATCCTCCATCGCGGTGTCGATCGAGCCGCTGGCCGACCCGGCCGTGCAGATCGCGACGCTCTGCGCCGAGATCGTGGACGAGGAGGAGAAGACTGCGCCCAGCGTGGTCAAGCTGATCGGCTCGATGCTGTCGCTCGGCCGGATGCGGGCGCTCTACTTCACCCGCGCCACCGCCCCGACGGGCGAGGGGCCGCTCTATCATCATGTCGGCGTCTACGCTTACCGCCGCCGCGCGCTCGAGCGATTCGTATCGCTGAAGCCCTCGCCGCTGGAGCTGCGCGAGAAGCTCGAGCAGCTGCGCGCGCTCGAGGACGGCATGCGCATCGATGCTCGCATCATCGCCCACGTGCCTCGCGGGGTCGACACGCCGGCTGATCTCGAACGCGCCCGCACCGCGCTCGCCGCGCGCTGAGCCGCAGCGCCCAGAACCGCCCACAAAAGGACGTTAATCCATGACCGTCGTCGTCTCCTATCAGGGCGAGCCCGGCGCCTTCTCGCAGCAGGCGGCCCTGGAGGTCTTCCCCGGCTGCGAGGCCCTGCCATGCGCCACCTTCGAGGATGCGCTCGCCGCCGTCAGCGACGGCACGGCCCGCTATGGCATGATCCCGATCGAGAACTCGCTGGCTGGCCGCGTCGGCGACATCCACCATTTGCTGCCGCGCTCGGGCCTGCACATCATCGGCGAGTTCTTCCTGCCCATCCGCTTCCAGCTTATGGCCGTGCCGGGCGCGACGCTGGCCACCATCAAGACGGCCGAGAGCCACGTGGTCGCGCTCGGGCAGAACCGCAAGATCATGAAGAACCTCAAGCTCAGGCCTGTCGTCGGCGCCGACACGGCCGGTTCCGCGCGGCTGGTGTCCGAAGCGGGCGACCCGACCCGCGCTGCCCTAGCCTCGCGCCTCTCGGCCGAGATCTACAAGCTCGACATCCTGATGGAGGATGTGGAGGACGAGAAGTACAACACCACGCGCTTCGTGATCCTGTCGAAATATCCGGAATACGCGCGGGCCGGCTCGGGACCCATCATCACCACGCTGGTGTTCCGGGTCCGCAACATCCCGGCAGCGCTCTACAAGGCGCTGGGCGGCTTCGCCACGAACGGCGTCAACATGACCAAGCTCGAGAGCTACATGCTCGACGGCCATTTCTTCGCGACGATGTTCTATCTCGATGTCGAGGGCCATCCGGACGATCCGGCGCTGAGCCGCGCCATCGAGGAGCTCGAATACTTCTCGCGCGAGGTGAAGGTCCTCGGGGTCTATCCGGCCCATGAATTCCGCCAGAGCTTCGAGGAAAAGCCGGCCTGACAAGGCCCATTGCCATTCCGGGCTCAAGCTCGGCGGCGGAACTCACGCGTGAAGGCGAACGTTAGCTCCCCTGCGCATCAGCCGGCCGATGCGGACAGATGGAGTGACGAGACATGCCCCGCACCGCGACATTCATGCTGATCGGAGCCGTGCTGCCGGCCCTTGCGACGGGCCCGTCGCCCTCGCTCGCCTCGGAGCTTCGGGCCTCGACCGCGGCTGGCCGGATCATTCTCGCGCAGGCCGCGGCCGATCCGCAGCCCGAACAGCGCCAGCGCGGGCCGGGCGGCGGCGCAGGCGGCGGCGCGGAGCGGCCGGCGCCCGGCGGATTGCTGCCCGGCGCGCCGCGCGTCGATGTCCCGCGCGAGCCGGCCAGGCCCCAGGCTGCGCCCGCCGTGCCCGGCGACCGCGTGCCCCAGCAGCGCCTCGGCGCGCCCGAGGAAACCCGCCCCGGCCTGCGCCAGCAGGATCCGCAGCC
>JAIXZF010000076.1 GCA_027489835.1 Hyphomicrobiales bacterium | reverse complement strand
GCCCGCGAGGCGGCGCTGATGGACTACGTCAAGTTCGCCCGCGCCAAGGGCCTCTCGCAGAGCCGCATCATCGGCGTCCACATCCTCAAGAACATCATGATCCCCATCGTCACGGTGCTCGGGCTGGAGTTCGGCTCGCTGGTGGCCTTCTCGGTCGTCACCGAGACGATCTTCGCCTGGCCCGGCATGGGCAAGCTGCTGCTCGAAGCCATCCAGCGCCTCGATCGGCCTGTCATCGTCGCCTATGTGATGATCGTGGTGGTGCTCTTCGTGACCATCAACCTCCTGGTCGACGTGCTCTACTCCATCCTCGATCCGCGCGTGCGGCTGACGGAGGCCAAGGCATGAGGACCGCATCATGACTGACGCCGCCCTGCCCGAGGCCAAGATTGCGAGCCCGGCCCCGCCGCGCGAGGAGACACCCTTCACGCGCTTCAGGAAGGCCTTCTTCGAGGATCGCGTGGCCGTCACCGGCCTCGCCATCTTCTCTCTGATCGTGGCGCTGGCCCTGCTCGCGCCCTTCATCACGCCGCAAAACCCTTACGACCTGCGCAGCGTCGACATCATGGACAGCCGCCTCAGCCCCGGCCAGGTCACCGGCGAGGGCTTCACCGCCTGGCTCGGCACGGACGGCGTCGGCCGCGACCTCTATTCCGGCATCCTCTACGGCCTGCGCATCTCGCTGATGGTGGGCGCGTTGTCGGGCGTGCTGGCCGCCACCATCGGCATGGCGGTCGGCCTGATCGCCGCCTATGCCGGTGGGCGCGTCGAGACGGTGTTGATGCGCATCGTCGACCTGCAGCTGTCGCTTCCGGCCGTGCTCATCGCGCTCATCCTGGTCGCGGCGCTCGGCAAGGGCGTCGACAAGATCATCTTCGCGCTCGTCGTGGTGCAATGGGCCTATTACGCCCGCACCGTGCGCGGCAACGCGCTGGTCGAACGGCGCAAGGAATATGTCGAGGCGGCCCAGTCGCTCGGGCTCTCCCATGCGCGCGTCGTCTTCCGCCACATCATGCCGAACTGCCTCGCGCCGGTCATCGTCATCGTCACCGTGCAGACGGCCCACGCCATCGCGCTCGAGGCCACGCTCTCCTTCCTGGGCGTCGGTCTGCCGCAGACGGAGCCCTCGCTCGGCGTGCTCATCGCCAACGGCTTCCAGTACATGCTGTCGGGCAAGTACTGGATCAGCACCTTCCCCGGCATCGCGCTCCTGCTCACCATCGTCTCGATCAACCTGATGGGCGACCGTATCCGTGACGTGCTCAACCCGAGGCTGGAGAAGTGATGCGCGTCGGCAGACCCCACCCTCACCCTCCCCGCGAGGCGGGGAGGGAAGCGGCAAGCAGCCGTGCTTGTCCTTCAAGGGCATTGTCGCACCGCTTCGGATCTCCCTCCCCGCCCCACGGGGAGGGCAAGGGTGGGGCCTTCCCCGCGACGCCAACCTTGCGGGATCGCGCATGACACCCCCCACCCTCGAGGTCACCGACCTCAAGACCCACTTCCTCACCCGCGCCGGCACGGTGAAGTCGGTCGACGGCGTGTCCTTCCATGTCGGCAAGGGCGAGGTGCTCGGCCTCGTCGGGGAGTCGGGCTCCGGCAAGTCCGTCACAGGCTTCTCGATCATGGGCCTCATCGATGCGCCGGGGCGGATCGTCGGCGGCTCCATCAAGATCAATGGCAGGGAACTCGTCGGCTTGTCCGAGGAGGAGATGCGCAAGGTGCGCGGGCGGGAGATCGCCATGATCTTCCAGGACCCGATGATGACGCTGAACCCGGTGCTGCGCATCGACACCCAGATGATCGAGGCCATCACCGCCCATGAGAACGTCTCCGAGAAGGCCGCCCGTGCCCGCGCCCGCGACGCGTTGGCCCGCGTCGGCATTCCTTCGCCCGATGAGCGGCTGAACGCCTATCCCCATCAGTTTTCGGGCGGCATGCGCCAGCGCGTCGCGATCGCAACGGCCTTGCTGAACGCGCCGTCGCTGATCGTCTGCGATGAGCCCACCACCGCGCTCGATGTCACGATCCAGAGCCAGATCCTCGCCGAGATGCAGCAGCTCTGCGCCGAAACCGGCACGGCGCTGATCTGGATCACCCATGACCTCACCGTCATCGCAGGTCTCGCCCAGCGCGTGGCGGTGATGTACGCCGGCCGCATCGTGGAGACCGGACCGGTCGATGCGCTGCTGGACGCGCCGCTCCATCCCTACACGGCGGGGCTTCTCGGCTCCCTGCCCTCGGCCGGCGTTCCCGGCCGGCCGCTGACCCAGATCCCCGGCGCCACGCCGTCGCTGGCCCATTTGCCGCCGGGCTGCGCCTTCGCGCCGCGCTGCCAGCGCGCTGGCGAGATCTGCCGCTCCGTCGCGCCCGACAGCCTGCCCCATGGCGATGGCCGCGCCGCGCGCTGCCACTTCCCGCTCGATGCGCCAAAGGTGGCCGCCTGATGTCCGTGTCCACGCCCCTCGTCGAGTTGAGGAACGTCTCAAAACGCTTCGTGAAGCCGCTCGATGCAGCGGCGCGGCTCGCGAACCTGATGGGGGCGCATCACCGGGAGCAGGTGGTGCATGCCGTCGACGGCGTCGACCTCTCGGTCGTCGAGGGCGAGGTGGTCGGCCTCGTCGGCGAGTCCGGCTGCGGCAAGTCCACGCTCGGCCGCGTCGTCGCCGGCATCCATGCCCCCAGCGAAGGATCCATGTCCTGGCAGGGCAAGACCACGTCCGCCATGACGTCGGCCGAGCGCAAGGCCGCAACGCTGGCCGTGCAGATGATCTTCCAGGACCCGATGTCCTCGCTCAACCCGCGCATGCGGGTCGCCGAGATCGTCGGGGAGGCGCCAGTCTTCCATGGCCTCGTCGACAAGGCCGGGCAGGATGCCTATGTCGACATGATGCTCGAGCGCGTGGGGCTCGATCCGGTCTACAAGCGCCGCTTTCCCCACCAGTTCTCCGGCGGCCAGCGCGCCCGCATCGGCATCGCGCGCGCGCTGGCGGTCAATCCCCGCTTCCTCGTCTGCGACGAGAGCGTGGCGGCGCTGGATGTCTCGATCCAGGCGCAGGTGCTCAACCTGTTCATGAAGCTGCGCGAGGAGCTGCGCCTCACCTACCTGTTCATCAGCCATGATCTGAGCGTGGTGCGCCATCTCTCGGACCGGGTGGTGATCATGTATCTGGGCCGCGTGGTCGAAGCCGCCAGCGCGGCCGACCTGTTCCGTGGGCCGAACCACCCCTACGCCCAGGCGCTGCTGGCGAACGTGCCCACCCTCGCCTCGCGCCACAAGCGCTTTGCCCCGCTGAAGGGAGAGATTCCCTCCCCGCTGAACCCGCCGCCCGGCTGCCATTTCCATCCGCGCTGCCCCATGGCCGGGCCGCGCTGCTCGGCCGAGCGACCGGCGCTGCGGGAGGTCGCGCCCGGCCATGTCAGCGCCTGCCATCTCAACGATGGCGGGGTCGGCGGCTGACGCGGACGCCCGGCAAAACCTGCCGGCCTGACGCTTGGCGCTGTGGTCCTCCTTGCCGGCACAACGGCCTGTTCACCATCCAAACCATTGATAAATCGAGAAAACGCGGCTGGCACGAACGGTGCAGTTGCTCTCCCTGATGATCCGTGCCGCAAGCTGCGGCGTGTCGAGGGGAGCGTTCTTCATGGGTGTGTTTGGTGCGATGACGACGGCGCTGTCTGGCCTCAGGGCTCAGTCCTACGCGCTCGAGAACATTTCGGGGAACATCGCCAACTCCCGGACCACCGGCTTCAAGCGGATGGAGACGAGCTTCATCGACCTCATCCCGGACACGCCCGCCAACCGCGAACTCGCGGGCTCGGTGCTCGCCCGGTCGTCGGCCACCAACTCCGTGCAGGGCGACATCGCGGGCACAAACATCTCGACCAACGTCGCACTCAACGGTGACGGCTTCTTCATCGTGGCGGAGAAGCAGGGCGAGCTGAACGGCGTGCCGAACTTCACGCAGTCGAGCCTCTACACCCGCCGCGGCGATTTCGACTTCGACCGCAACGGCTTCCTCGTCAACGGCGCGGGTTACTTCCTCAAGGGCCTCAACATCGACCCCCTGACGGGCGCGCCCCGCGCGACCGACGCCGAGGTCATCCGCATCACCAGCGACAGCCTGCCGCCCCGCTCGACCACCACCATCGAGTATCGCGCGACGCTGCCGGCCACGCCCCAGACGCCGGCCTATGTCAGCGCCAACGGCGCGATCGGGTCCGAGCTGATCGGCGGATCGGCACTCTATCCCACCAGCCCTGCCTCGCTCGCCACCATCAGCGCCACCGACAGCCCGGTGTTCGAGGGCCGCGCGATCCAGGGCGGCACGGTCAACAGCTACGACACGCTCGGACGACCCGTGCCCGTGCGCCTCGCCTGGGCCAAGGAAACCAGCCTGAGCGTCGCCCCTCCGGCGGCGGACACCTGGAGCCTCTACGTCCAGACCGATCCCGCAGCGACAGGCGCCGCAGCGCAATGGACGCGCGCCGGCGCCGCCGGCTCCTTCGCTTTCGATTCCAGCGGCAACCTGACCTCCTCGCCCACGACGACCCTGCCGACCGTCACCGTGAACGGCGTGACCGTGACGGGCATCGTGCTGTCCGGCGGCACCAATGGCGAGGGCCTCAAGCAGGTCAACTCGACCCAGAATGTCGGCCAGCTCGAGGCGAACGCCATCCGCCAAGACGGCTACTCGGCTGGCGTGCTCCAGCGCACCAGCATTACCGATGACGGCGCCGTCGTCGGCACCTATTCCAACGGGCAGGTGGCGACTCTGGCGCAGCTCCTGACGGCGAAGTTCTCCGCTCCCAACGCGCTCAAGCGCAACGATGGCGGCGTCTTCGCGGAGACGGCCGCCTCCGGCCTGCCTCTCGTCGGCTCGGCCACCGCAGGCGGCACCCAGCTCGTCGGCGGCGCGATCGAGCAGTCGAACACCGACATCGCCGAGGAGTTCTCCAAGATGATCGTCACGCAGCAGGCCTATTCGGCGAACACGCGCGTGATCACCACCTCGCAGCAGATGCTGACGGACATCCTGAACATCATCCGTTGACGCGGCGACGGATGGCTGAAGAAGGAGCACACGGATGGGCCTGACCAACGTCATGAGCAACGCCATGGCCGGCTTGCGGGTGACGCAGTCGGGCCTCGACGTCGTCTCGCAGAACATCACCAACGCCGACTCCGTCGGCTACATCCGCCGCCGGCTCAACGTCGTCGAGCAGCCCATCGGCGACACCTCCGGCGTCGCCCGCGCCGATGGCGTGCAGCGCATGCTGGACCGTGTCGTGCAGCGCCAGCTCTGGACCGAATCCGCCGGCGCCGGCTACACCTCGGCCCGCGCCGACCTGCTGCGCGCCCTCGACAACGTCTACGGCGCGCCCGATTCCAGCTCCTCGCTCGGCGCCGTCTTCGGCCGCTTCACGCAGTCCCTCCAGCAGCTCGCCGCCGACCCGTCCAGCAACACGCTCCGCACCGGGGTCATCTCCGCGGCCCAGGACACGGCCGGGACGCTGCGCTCGCTATCGGGCGGCATCCAGGATCTGAGGATGCAGGCGGAACAGGGCATCGGCGCGGCCGTCACCCGCGTGAACCAGCTCCTCGACCAGATCCAGTCGACCAATTCCAAGATTCTTGAATCGGGCGATCTCGCCTCTTCCGCCCCGCTGCTTGACCAGCGCGACCGGCTGGTGACCGAGCTCTCCGGCTACATGGACATCCGCACGGCTGATTCCGGCAATGGCGGCATCAGCATCTTCACCACCTCGGGCGTGACGTTGTTCAGCGGCTCGAACGCGATGAAGCTCAGCTTCGAGCCCGCCGCCGGCGTCGGCCCCGACCAGCTCTGGAACGCCGACCCGGCGCTCAGCGGCGTGGGCGGCATCCGCGCCGTCAACGAGTTCGGCGGCTCGGTCGACCTCATCGCAGCCAACGCGCTGCGCGGAGGCCAGATCGCGGCGCTGGTCGAGATGCGCGACAAGACCCTCGTCGAGGCGCAGAACCAGCTCGACGAGCTCGCCGCCAACATGGCGAGCGCCCTGTCCGACCGCAATGTCGCGGGAACGGCCGTCACCGCGGGCGCCGCCACCGGCTTCGACGTCGACACCGCCGGGCTGCTGGCCGGCAACCAGATCGCGCTCGACTACACGAGCAACGCCACCGGCGCGCGCGGCCGCTTCACCTTCCTGCGCGCGGATTCGGCGGCGGCGGTCAGCGCCATCGCCGCCTCCGGCATGAGCTCGGCCGACAACCGCGTCATCGGCATCGATTTTTCCGGCGGCATGGCGTCCGTCGCGTTGCAGATCCAGGCCGCGCTCGGGCCCGGCTTCACCGTCACCAATCCGGCCGGCACGACGTTGCGCATTGTCGACGACGGCGCGGCCAACACCACGGATGTGACGGCCCTCGTGGCGCGTCCGACCGTCACCGGCTTCGCGGCCGGCGCTGCGGAAATGCCGCTCTTCACCGACAAGAGCGCCCCGAACGGCATCTACACGGGCTCGTTCGAGGGCCGGAACCAGCTTCGTGGCCTGTCGGCGCGCATCGATGTCAATCCGCTCGTCGTGGCCGACCGCTCGCGCCTCGTGCAGTTCCAGACTTCGCCATCGACCCCGCAGGGCGACGCGACCCGGCCGAACCTGATGTATCAGCGGCTCACCGGCGAGCAGCGCGCCTTCTCGCCGCAGACCGGCATCGGCGGCACGGCATCGTCCTACCGGGCCACGCTCCAGGATTTCGCCAAGCGGGTCATCGAGCAGCAGGGCTCGACCATCGAGAACGGGCTGAGCCTGAACGAGGGCCAGCAGATCGCGCTCAAATCCATCGAAGCCCGCTTCGGCGAAACAGCGGGCGTCAGCATCGACCAGGAGATGACCGATCTCGTGGGCCTGCAGAATGCCTATGCCGCCAACGCCCGCGTCATCTCCGCCGTCAAGGAGATGATGGACCTTCTGCTGCGGATCTGACGTGAGACTGGGAGGCTGAGCCATGGCCATCGACCCGTTCATCCCGAGCTCGAGCATCGGCCAGCGCAATGGCGACCTGTTCGTCAAGATGCGCGCGCAGCTCGACGACCTGCAGCGCCAGCTCTCGACCGGCAAGAAGAGCGACGGCTTCGCCGAACTCGGCCTCGGCCGCAGGGTCAGCCTCGATGCGCGCAGCAAGATCGCCACGCTCGAAGGCTGGAACAAGGGCATCGAGATGGGCGACCTGCGCATCAAGTTCATGAACCAGAGCATCGAGGGCTTCGCCCGCCAGACGCAGGACGGAAAGGGCGATGCGCGCCCCGGCGCCTACGTGATGGGCGCGAACGGCACCGTCGCCGGTCAGGTTCTGGCGCGCGAGCGCATGGCGCAGTCCATCGACATGCTCAACGCCGAGGTCGGCGGCCGCTACCTGTTCTCCGGGCGCAGCCACGACGTGAAGCCCGTGGAAACCCTCGACGTCATCATGAATGGCGACGGCGCAGGCCGCGCGGGCGTTCGCCAGCTCATCTCCGAGCGCCAGCAGGCCGACGCGGGCGCCACCGATCTCGGCAGGCTGACCAACACCCTCGCGGGCACCTCCGTGACCATCGCGCGCGAGGCCGCGAACCCGCCCTACGGCTTCACCCTGGCCGGGGCATCGAGCACGTCGGCCGGCATCGCCGCGACCTTCACCGCCGGCCCGCCCGCCAGCGTCGGCTTCAACGTCGCGGCCAACCCCAACCCGGGCGAGAAGGTCTCCTTCGTGCTGAACCTGCCCGATGGCAGCACCGAAACGGTGGAGCTCGAGGCGCGGCTGCCGACGACCGGCGGCTCGCCGGCGACGGGCTTTGCCATCGGCGCGACGCCGGCCGCCACCGCCGCCAACCTTCAGGCCTCCGTGACGGCTGCCCTGCAGGCACAGACGGCCACCTCGCTGAACGCCGCGTCGGCGATCGTCGCCGCGCGCGATTTCTTCGCGGGCAGCAACTCGTCCCCGCCCGTCCGTGTGCCGGGGCCGAGCTTCGCCACCGCCACGGCGGCGCCTGCCGCCGTCATAGGCGCGACCGTCATCTGGTACAAGGGCGACGACGACCCGGCCTTTGCGGCGCGCTCGACCTCGACCTTGCAGGTTGACGACCAGCAGGTCGTGGCGACGGGAGCACGCGCCAACGAAGAAGCGTTCCGCGAGGGCCTTGCCGCCTTCGCGGTCTACTCGGCCACGTCCTTCTCGGCTTCCGACCCCAATTCGCGCGATCGCTACGAGGCGATGGCCGACCGCGTGCGCAGCCAGCTCTCCTTCGAGACCGCGCAGAAGCCGCAGGATATCGGCACCGAGATCGCCGCGGCGCAGGTGTCGATGAACGCCGCCAAGGACCGCCACAAGGCCAGCATCAACTTCCTCGAAGCCGCGCGCGCCGGCGTCGAGGATGCGAGCCAGGAAGAGGTGGCGGCGTCGCTTCTGGCCCTTCAGACGCGGCTTCAGGCGACGTACCAGACCACCGCCATGCTCTCGCGCCTGACGCTGACGAGCTATCTGAACTGACGATCCCGGGCGGCTGCGCCCGGTTCAGCCCGCTTCCGGCTTCTCCGCCTCGCGCGCTCCGGCCAGGAGGCCCGAGGCCACGTCGCCCAGCGCAGGCGGCCGGGCCTCGACGAAGGGCAGCGGCCGGCAGACCGACAGCGCGGCGAGGCCGAAGCGGGCCGTCATCAGCCCGTTGAGGACGCCCTCGCCGAGCTTGGCCGAGAGCCGCGCCGCCAGACCCTGTCCCACGATCTGCTGGATGACGGCGTCGCCCGCCGCGAGCCCGCCCGTGACCAGAAGATGCCCGATCGAGGCCCTCGCGATGCGCAGCAGCCCGAAGAAGCCCGGCCGGCCCCCATAGATCGCCGTGATCGTCCTCAGCAGCCGTGCGCCCGCGAACACCACGAAGACGATGTCGATCAGTGCGCGCGGGCTGACGGCGGTGACGACCGAAACCTGCCGCGCGGCGCGGGCGATCTCCTCCGCCGCCAGCCGGTCGAGCGGCTCGAGCAGCTCCCGCTCGGCCAGCGCGATGATGTCGCGCGCATCGGTAAGCCCAGGCAGCGCGGCGGCGAAGCGCGCGCGCGACTGCGCCGTCTCGGCCCTGCCTTGCTGCAGCGCGGCCAGCGCCTCGGCCACCGAGCGCGCAGCCTCCGTTGAGCGGCTGGCGAGCGCCGCCGCTGCGTCGCGCTTCATGCGCTCGATGCGCCGCTCCCGAAGCAGGTCGCGCACGAAGCGGATGGTGAGCGCCAGCGCAGCCAGCAGCACCAGCGCCGCCAGCCCGAGCGCGATCATGCCCAGCACGTCCGAGCTGCGGATCGCGGCGATCACCGCATCCTGCGCCCAGAGATAGAGCGAGATACTTAAGAGCCCGCCGAGCGAGGACAGGAGCAGCATCGCCCAGCGCCGACCCCGCCCGGATCGCGTGGCGGGCGCGGGGTCGCCGTCGACAGGCTCGGCCTCCGCCACGATGGTCACGTCGCGGTCGCGCGGCGCCAGCGGCTCGGACGGATCGAGCCGGAAGGCGCGCGGCGCCGGTTTCGCTTCGGTGCGGCTGGCCATGGCTCAGGCCAGCCTGTCGCCGATGAGGAAATCGAGCGCGCGGTCGAGCCGCAGATGCGGCAGCGGAGGCATCCGGCCTCCGGCGTCCGGCTCCATCAACGGGGGCCTGAAGCGCGGCGCCCGCACCTGCCAGCGCTCGGCGTTGCGGTCGAACACCGTCGCGGGATTGGAAGGCAGCTCACCCGGGAACACCGCGGCCTCGGCGCTGCCGTCGAAGATGTCGGCGCCGATCGCCTCACCGGCCTCGGGCGTGCCGGCGATGGCCTGCAGGCTCTGGCCGCGGTCCTCGACCCGCACCTCGCGCGTCGCCCTGACGGCGGCCAGCGCCATCGCGCGCACCGTAGCGCCCGAGCCCTCGGCCCGGCTCGACGCCCGCCCCACGATCATCTCCATGATCTTCTCCAGCCGCTCATGCGATGCATGGTGGACATGATCGGCCTTTGTGGCGGCAAACAGGACGCGGTCGATGCGCGGGCTGAACAGGCTGGAGAACAGGCTGTTGCGGCCCACCGACAAGGCCGCGAGGGAATCGCCCAGCGCCGTCTCGAGATCGGCCAGCGCCGGCGGCCCGGAATCGAGCGCGGCCAGCACGTCGACCAGCACGATCTGGCGGTCGAGCCGGGCGAAATGGTCCCGGAAGAACGGTCGCGCAACAAGGTTCTTGTAGGCCTCGAAGCGCGTCTCCATCAGCCCGGCCAGCGTGCCATGCGCATTGACGGCGTCGGGCTGAACCTCCAGTGGCGCGAAGGTCAGCGCTGGCGAGCCATCGAGGTCGCCCGGCATCAGGAAGCGGCCCGGCGGCGTGACCGCGACCATCTCCGGATGGGCCCGAAGCGCCGCGAGATAGCCCTTGAAGCTCTCGGCCGCCGCCTGCGCCGAAGGCTCGCTGGCCTCGCCGAGCGCATTCAGCGTTCCGGTCAGCCCCAGCCAGTCCGTGGCCATCGGCAGCCGGTGCGCCTTGCGCGCATCGGCGATTGTGCGGCGCGACCACTCGGCATAGCCGATGTCGAGCAAGCCGAGATCGAGCAGCCACTCGCCGGGATAGTCCACGATGTCCAGCGTCAGCGTGGATGGCCCGCTGCGCCAGCCCTCGCCACGCTCGTAGTCGATCTCCAGCCTGAGCTCGCTGATGCGCCGCGTCGATTGCGGCCAGCTACGGTCCGGACCGGTGAGCGAGGCCAGATGCGTCTCGTAAGGAAAGCGGGGCACGTCCTGATCGGGCTGCGGCGAGAGCCTTGCGCGGGCGATGCGCCCCTCGGCCGAGGCGCGCAGGAGCGGCAGCCGTGTGCCGCCCGTCAGGTGATGCACCAGCGCGGTCGTGAACACGGTCTTGCCCGAGCGCGACAGCCCCGTCACGCCGAGCCGCAGCGTCGGGTTGGCGACGCCCGTGATCGCATCGCCGAGCGAGAGCGCGGCAAGGCGGATGCTGTCCAGCCACCCGGTGGCGGCAGCGCTCATTCGTCGGGCCCGTTCCCGAGCGAGGCGGGCGTGACGAAACGGTCGAGCCGGGCCGAGCGCTCGGCGATGCCGGCCCAGCCCTCTTCCTCGAAATCGAGCACGGCGAGCCCGGCAGTGGGGTATTTGCGCTGCATCCGCTGCGCGGCGAAGCGGTCGCCATAGCCGATGAGGCTGCCGGCCAGCTCCTCCGAGCCGGGATTGTGCCCGACGAGCAGCAGCGTGCGGACGTTCGCCGGCACCGCGCGCACGACCTCGAGCAGCGTCTCGTAGGGCGCTTCGTAGATCCGGGCTTCCTGCCGGCTCTCCACGGCCTCGCCCAGCTCGGCCGACACCAGCGCCCAGGTCTCGACGGTGCGCAGCGCCGGCGAGACGATGGCAAGATCGGGAATGAGCGTTTCGTCCTTCAGGTAGCGGCCCATCAGCGGCGCCGCGATGCGCCCGCGCGCTGCCAGCGGCCTTTCGAAATCGGTGACGCCCGAGGGCCAGTCCGATTTGGCATGGCGCAGGATGAGAAGACGGCGCATGGGAAAGACAGTCCGGAGGGCGGGGCTGGCGTTCCAGCTACATAGTCATGGAGCGCACGGCTTGCCAATGGCGGCCGGCATTGGCCCGGAGGATCCGCCCTTGCCAGCCCCGATCCGATCGGCCACATAGGCCCAATGTCAACGCCATTAACATCGGATCTCTCGGCCCGGAAGGGCTACCATCACGGCAATCTCCGGGACGCCCTGATCGAGGCCGCCCGCCAGCTGCTCACCGAGCGCGGCGCGCAGGGTTTCACGCTGGTCGACGCCGCGCGCCGGGCGGGCGTGAGCGCGGCCGCGCCCTATCGCCATTTCCGCGACAAGGACGCCCTGCTGGCCGAGGTCGCGCTGGGCGGCTTCAAGGATTTCGCCGCGCGCCAGACGGGCGCGCTCAAGGGTCATTCCGACCCCATCGCGGCCTTCCGCGCCATGGGCCTCGCCTATCTGGCTTTCGCCCGCGAGGAACCGGGCGCCTATGCTGCGATGTTCATGGGCGGCGGCGCCGGCCCTTCCCCGGAGAAGATCGGCGAGACCGGCTTCGAGGCGCTGGTCAGGGCGTTGAAGCCGCTAGTCGGAGATCCGCCGCCGCAGGGCGTCGATCCCGTCAGGCTGGCCTGCCAGGTCTGGGCGCTGTCGCACGGCGTCGCGCTCCTCTCTGCAAGCGGCCAGCTCGAGAAAGGCTTTGGCGTGAATCCACAGGAACTGCTGATCGAGGGCGTCGAGCGCCTGGTGCGCGGCGCGCTCAGCGGGGCCGGCAAGGCGCCTTCGGCAGATTAATTTGCGGCAATGCCGAAGAGCCGATCTTGAAAACCGCCGCGCGCTTCTTTATGTAAATGTAAGTCACATTAACATGGAGCGTGGCGATGGGATCCTGTGGGCAAGGCTGGAGCGGCGAGATGCGACGCCAATGGCGCGAGGAGAAGCGGGCGATGAAGGATGAGTGGCGTCAGCGCCGCAGCGAGTGGCAAGGCCGCGATGGCGGTCACTGGACCTCCTGGCGTCCGCAATATGGCTGGACCGGCGTGAACATCGCCGCGATGGTCATCGGCTTCATCGTGTTCGCGCCGATCGGCTTCGCCATCCTGGCCTGGAACATCTGGTCCTCGCGCCAGATCCGGATGAGTTCGGCCTATGCCCATGGCGGGCCGCGCGGCGGCGGCATGGGTGGCGGTTTCGGCGGCTGGTCCTCGACCTCGCGGGACCTGTCGCGCAACTCGGGCAACGCCGTCTTCGAGGATTACAAGCGCGCCACGCTTGACCGCCTCGAGGAGGAGCGCCGCAAGCTCGTCGCGGAGCAGGAGGCTTTCGCCGCCTTCCTCGACGACCTCAAGCGCGCCAAGGACCGCACCGAGTTCGAGCATTTCATGCAGGAGCGCGAGGCGAAGCGCGAAGCCGAGCGCCAGCAGGCGGACGCTCCCAGGGGCAGCGTCGACGGCGACAAGCCCGCCGCCTGAGCCGGACATCGATTGAAGTCACCAACCACCGCCGCCCGGCCCTCCGGGCGGCGTTTCCATGCTCAGCTGGCGCGGTGGCCCTTGATGAGCACGTAGAGAACCACCAGCAGGGCGGCATTGCCCAGCATGATGGACCATGTCATCGCGTCGTGCGGAAACATCGTGGTCCTTTGACCGGAACGCTCTGCGAAGCAGGCGCGGCGTCCCGCCTCCGCCCGATATTGAAGCCCTCCGGCAGCGGTTCAATGCCTCCTTTCTGACTACTCCGAAAGTGCAAGCCTGCCTGCCCTCTGGCTGCCCCATTGGCGTCAGGCGCAGCTTTGGCCTATGTGGGGGTCGAATCCGCCGCCTCCGGGCTGGCGTGAAACCTGGCCCCGATCTTGAGTGACATGATGACCGACGCCGCCGAGCCCCAGCTCCCCGCCCTGCCCGATCGCCTCTCGGTCAACCCGCGCAGCCCGCACTTCAACGAGGCCGTGCTGCAGCGCGAGATCGGCATCCGCTTCAACGGCAAGGAGCGCACCGACGTCGAGGAATACTGCATCTCGGAAGGCTGGGTCCGCGTCGCCGCCGGCAAGTCGAAGGACCGCTTCGGCAACCCCCTGACGATCAAGCTGAGCGGGCCGGTGGAGGCCTGGTACAAGTAAGGCTGGCCGCTTGAGGCAAGCTCGTCAGATGCGTGCCACGCCGCGCCGGACATCGCGCCAGAGCAGCGCTGCGACGATGCCCAGCACGAGGATGAACGTGCTGTGACGCATGACGAAGGCTGAAAGGTCGCCGAAGCGCCAGAGCACGGCCATGTCGAAGATCGGCATGAGAGCGCCGAGGCTGAACAGGAGTGCGACCGCGATCAGTTGCCGCCGGATCAGCAAGGCCAGCGCGAAGACGCCGAGCAGCAGGGTGCGGCTGCCATAGACCATCACCCAGACCTGGCTGGCCGCCTCCTGCGCCGGCAGGCCGAAGCCGGCAGAGGTCACAGCCGGAATGAGAATGGCCCGCAGCCCGAGCGCCACAAAGGCGATGGCGCAGATGAGGGCAATGACGACGCCCGGTGCGCGCCAGTAGCGTGGCGATAAATCGGTGACGAGGTTCATGATGTTGTCCTTTCCCCTATGGCCCGGCGCTTGCCTCAGCCGTCCCGGCATAATAGATAACGATCGTTCTTCGTCAATCTAAAAAGAACGATCGTTACGAATAAACACCATGCGCATGACCCCTGCCCAGAAGGCGGCCGCCCGGGCCGCGATCGTCGCTGCAGCTGGACGTCGCTTCCGCGAAGCGGGTCTGGCGGGTATCGGCATCGACGCGCTCGCGGCGGCGAGCGGCCAGAGCTCGGGCGCGATCTACGCCCATTTCGCCTCCAAGACGGAGGTCTTCGAGGCCGTGGTGTCCGAGGGGCTGGAGCGGCTCATCAAGGGCATTTGCCAGATCGAGGACGCTGCGGGCGAAGATCCGCGCGGTTGGGCGGCGGTCTTCGCCGAACGCTACCTGTCCGCGGCGCATCGCGACGCCGTTGCGGATGGCTGCCTGCTGCCAAGCCTCAGCGTCGATGTCGCCCGATCGAGCGAGGCGACGCGGGCGATGTATGCGAAAGCGCTGGATGAGGCGGCCGTGCTGCTTGCGGGCGGTTGCATCGGCCCCGAGCCAGCCCGGCTCGGAACGGCGCGCGCGCTGCTTGCCCTCGTCGTCGGCGCCATCGTGCTCAGCCGTGCCGCCCTTGGCAGTGCCAGCGACGATGTGCTCGCTGATGCCCGCCGCGCGGCGACGCGGCTGCTCGCGACATAGCGCGGGCCGGCGCGTTACCGCCCTTCGCGCCGCGTCATGAAGGCCAGCTTCTCGAACAGGCTGACATCCTGCTCGTTCTTCAGCAGCGCGCCATGCAGTGGAGGGATGAGCTTCCTCGGATCGCGCTCGCGCAGCGTCTCCGGCCCGATGTCCTCCGCGACCAGCAGCTTCAGCCAGTCGAGCAGTTCGGAGGTGGACGGCTTCTTCTTGACCCCCGGAACCTCGCGGATCTCGAAGAACAGCTTGAGCGCCTCCTCGACCAGCCGCTTCTTGATGCCGGGGAAATGCACGTCGATGATCGCCTGCATCGTCTCGGCGTCAGGAAACCGGATGTAGTGGAAGAAGCAGCGGCGCAGGAACGCGTCGGGCAGTTCCTTCTCGTTGTTCGACGTCACGATGACGACGGGGCGCCGCTCGGCCCTGATCGTCTCGCCGGTCTCGTAGACATGGAACTCCATGCGGTCGAGCTCGAGCAGCAGGTCGTTGGGAAACTCGATGTCGGCCTTGTCGATCTCGTCGATGAGCAGCACGGGCCGCTCGGGCGCCGCGAACGCCTCCCAGAGCTTGCCGCGCTTGATGTAGTTGCCGATGTCCGACACGCGCGCGTCGCCGAGCTGGCTGTCGCGCAGGCGGCTGACGGCGTCATATTCGTAGAGCCCCTGCTGGGCCTTGGTGGTGGACTTCACATGCCAGGTGATCAGCGGGGCCTTGAGCGCCGCCGCGATTTCCTCCGCCAGCACGGTCTTGCCGGTGCCGGGCTCGCCCTTGACCAACAGCGGCCGCTGAAGCGTGATCGCGGCATTGACCGCGATCCTGAGATCGTCGGTCGCGACGTAGTTTTTGGTGCCGGTGAAGCGCATGGGCTGACTTTCGAGGCTGCGGCGCAGTTCTAAGGGGCGTCGCGCCGTGCGGCAAGGACAGGCCTGCTCGGCATCGCTTGCGCAGCGAAGCAACCCAAAGCAACTGCACGTTCCTTCGCCTGGCTCGCAAAGACGGGAAGTGGGGACACGGCATTTCCGGGGGACCAGCCCCGTTCAACCGGCTACACTGGCATCAACCCGGAGAATCCCCATGTCCAAGGCCCGTTACTCCAAGGATCGGATCGGCAATCACCCGCTCCATCCCGAAACCATGATGCTCGGCTACGGCTATGATCCGCTGCTCTCCGAGGGCGCGGTCAAGCCGCCGGTCTTCCTCACCTCGACGTTTGTGTTCAAATCCGCCGAGGATGGCGAGGCGTTCTTCCACGTCGTGGCCGGGCGCAAGGCAGCGCCCGAGGGCGAGGCCGCCGGCCTCGTCTATTCGCGCTTCAACCACCCCAATTCCGAAATCGTCGAGGACAGGCTCGCGGTCTACGAACAGGCCGAGGCGGGACTGCTCTTCGCCTCCGGCATGGCGGCGATCGCCACCACCATCATGGCCTATGCGCGGCCGAACGACGTGATCCTGCATTCGCAGCCGCTCTATGGCGGCACCGAGACGCTGGTGACGAAGACGCTGGCCAGCTTCGGCATGGCGGGAATCGGCTTCGCGGATGGCCTTTCGGGCGGCGCGGTGCGTGCCGCCGCGCGCGAGGCGCTGTCCCTCGCGAAGAAGCGCAAGGGCAAGCTCTCCGTCATCATGATCGAGACGCCCTCAAACCCGCTCAACACGCTGGTCGACGTGGCGCTGATCCGCGCCGTGGCCGAGGAGGTCGCGGCGAAGCAGGAGGGCGTCAGGCCCATGGTGATCTGCGACAACACGCTGCTCGGACCCGTCTTCCAGACCCCGCTGAAGCAGGGCGCCGACATC